>NZ_RCSQ01000016.1:0-89769 GCF_004103255.1 Pseudoalteromonas sp. PS5 | reverse complement strand
TTTTTACACTGTTAGCGTCAGATTTACTCCTTCAAATTGAGCAAGTATTAAGTCAAATTGGTATTACCTACTAGGCTGCTCAAACACTCATTAATTTTTAGACATCAAATACTCCGCTACTGCAGCGTATGCAGGCAATGAAGTCGGGTCAATGACGCTATTACCTGCACTTGGGTGTGATGCGAAGCGCACAATAACCATTTCAGCTTTTGGTGCAATATAAATTGTTTGCCCATGTACGCCACGCGCAGCATACGCGCCATATTGGTTATGAAAGTGCCACCACATACTCCGGTAGCTGCCATTTGGCAAAGTGGAAAATCTCGCTTTCTCAAAAGCTTGGGTAGACCCACCTGCAACAATGCTACCGACAGCAGCTTTGTCAATAACTTGTATACCGGCCACTTTCCCCTGATTTAACATCGTAAGGCCAAGTCTTGCCATATCACGTAAGCTAGCACTTATCCCGCCTCCAGCAAAAGGAGTGCCGAGACCATCAACAGTAACGTCTGCATCTTGTTGCATACCTAGGGGTTGCCACAAGAGCTCGGATACCACCTCGTTGTACTTTTTCCCAGTTACACGAGAAATAATCCACCCTAGTACATCACTATTTACTGTTTTGTACCCAAACGATTCACCATGTTCACCGCTTGCTTTAATCGTTTGCAGGTATTCAAAATAACCTTGCGGCCCCTCATATCCTTTTGGTTTTGGCAGCGGGTTTGCTGCAAATGCGTACTGCCATATATCCGCTTTTGGATCTGCATAGTTTTCACTATATTCTAGTGCAGTTGTCATATCCATCACCTGGCGCACGGTTGCGCCGCCAAAAGCTGAATTTTTTAATTCAGGAATAATACTGGATACCATTAGGTTCTCATCTAACCTTCCCCTTGCGATGAGCATTTCAGCAATAAGGCCTGTTACCGATTTTGTCATAGACATAACAGCATGATTTTGGGTTTGATCTAAGCAGCCAAAGTATCGTTCATAGACAACTTTGCCTTGATGCAAAATTATGATGCCATCAGTATAATTTGCTTTCAGGCTTTGTTCCCAAGTAAGCTCCTTGTCACTTCCTGATGGTAAAAATGTCACATCGTCAATACCTGCTAGTAAATCAAACTCTAGTGGCCGATAACCAGCAATCTGACGCTTTATGCTTTCTGTTGGCAAGAGCGCTCTCATATTGCACACAGACCACCGCAATTTAGGAAAACTAAAAAAGTTACTATCGGGTTGCGTTATCCGCTTATCTGGTTTGGGCGGGAAACCTTGCATCCACGCCATAGTCTTGGGATCAGACTGCTCTGCTGTCAATGTCGGTTTGCTGTGAGCCGAGTAACTACTGGAGATAAGAAGTAAAGTGCTCAGTAGCGGCAAGAATAAAGTGCTACCTTTGATTTTTCGCATGCTGATATTCCTTTCGGGGAAGTGTATTAACATCAATTGCTATAACTTTAATCTCAGCTTCTCACTTCAGCAAACTTTATTTCTGTGACGAAAAAAGGCGTACATCCTGTACGCCTTGCTTGCTTAACATTAATCTTTCTTGTCTTATTTATTCGGTCAAATCTGCATAGGGGTTATGTGAGCACAATTGAATGCTTTGTGTAAACCCTGGAATAGACAGTTCATGTTCGCTTATCACCAGTGCAGATTCATCAATCATCCCCTCGCCAAAGCGATAAATAATCTCAAATTGACCATGATCTGCGGCGTATTGATACGCAACCTGCCGCTGTGATGTTTGTCCTAATTTTTGCTCATATTCAGTAAGTTGTTCTTGACTATAACGCTTACTTATCAGCTTTTTAGTGAGTGTAGGAGAAAACACAGTCGCAGTGGCGTTATTTCCACCAAACCCTTTTGAATTTATAAACGCTATATCCATAGGGTCGCAATGATAGTGCTCGGTACGAATATCTAGATGCTCGTCATATACATCATCAGCAACACCGCTAATGGTTGTGATCCCTGGCATGATATTGTATTCAAACACCCCCAGTGCCATTGCTAATTGATCGCCAGAAGCTGGCGCAATGGTGTGACCAACATACGCTTTTGGCGCCGCAACTTTCCAGCCATTGATCGAAAACGTTTGTGCTAATTTATGATATATCAGTGACTCTGTAACACGATTTTGTGGTGTACTTGAGCCATGGGCAAGAATAAAGCTACGTTTTGCTAACGCCTCTGAACCGGCAATTTGTTGAGCAAGTGCAACTGATTTAGCCATAGTAATATAGTTGCCAGGACCTGGGGCGGTTATCGATTTCTTTACCCCATCAGCATTGACAAACACATCTGCTACAGATCCCATAATATGGGCACCTAATTCCAGTGCTAAAGCATCATCCATTAAGATAGCCACTTGAGCACCTTCTCCGATAGTGAAGCCGCAATTTTCGCCAAAAGGACGGCTTGTTTTACGATAGTTTACTTCATCAGTGCCATCAAGTTTACGTAACCCCTCTTCGTTCGCCAGCGCTCCCATATTCCCAAACCCCTCTATAATTTCAGGAGTAATGGCACATTCAACACTTGCAACGATTGCTACGCGAGTCCGACCTGCTTGTATATCGTTAACCGCGGCGCGTAAATTATATAGGAAGGTTGCGCATGCGCCTGTTGTTGTAAATGTAGTGCCAACGCTTCCTGTCACATACGCATTGATAAAATCAGTGGACATCGTGTTGAGTCCGAGCGCTAGCTGTTTGGTGCTTACCCTATCACCACGTAAACGGCTACGAACTAGTCCCCCTAGCCCTTCATCGTGCATTTGCCCTGCAATAGACGCTGAATATGTACCTATTTGATCAGGGCGTACACTGTTCATCACATTTTCCCACTCTAGACCAGTTGAGCGGATAGCATCCGTAGCGGCAAAAATCGTAGCCTGCAAACCTCTGGGCTGATAGCGACTGTTATACATCAACGCGGGATCAAACCCTGTTGGTAATTGTCCAGCAGCTTTAATCGGGTTATCTCTGTAGCTGTCATGTTTTACTTCAACTTGATCCGTAATGGTGACTTCGACTGTTTTCGGATCGAGTTCGAGTATTTGCCAACTCTCAGGTGTGGGATTAGGTAAATCGCGTTTGCGGCAGTTAAATACAATTTTACTGTCGTTATTCGTTTTCATTGTCAGTTTCTGCTGCCAAGGAGTAGCATCAACATCAAAGTGATTTTTTTCGATCTTACGAATTAACGTACCCGCTAAGATCTGCTCACCAAAACGCGATTCAACTTCAGATTCTCTTATTACTTGGTTGTCGTTATCTACAAGTTGACCATCAATAAAACGGACTAAGTTCATCAAGCTTGCAAGACCTAAGTATGTTTCTTGTCTGTCTTTGGCCTCTAATTTGTCGAGTACAATCCGTTTAAAGCCTTGATGGAAAGAGGTGCGCCCAGCGGCGTTAATCCCCCCCATTCCTACAATAATTGGCAATGCTGTCATGTTATTTCTACTTCTGAACTAAGATAATGCTGTGATTTTAATTGCATTTTCACATAGCTCTTATCAAAATACGCCATATATAAATCAATTTTCGCCAACTTAAAGAGGTCGGAGCAGATGAAGCCTTGTACAAAAATCGCCATTGTTCTTTATCGACATATGCTCATTACGAGTGTTACTTTACCATTGGAGATGCTAAAAGCGGGACAAGCCTTTGCGAAAGTACATCTAAAAGACGCTTATACCCCTTTAGACATTGTGCTTTGTAGTAGTCATGGTGAGGCAATAAAAGCGGATGAATACATCACATTAGAAGCACAAAGCGATTTTAGCGCATTACCCTTGTATGACTATATTATCGTACCGAGTATTTGGCGTAATCCACGACCTATAGTAAAACAGAATCAAGAATTAAGCGCATCGCTCGCAGATGCGTGGGAAGCAGGCAGCACCTTAATTGGTGTTGGTACAGGGGTGTGTTTTTTAGCCAGCTCAGGGTTGTTAAACGGCCATTCAGCCACAACCCATTGGCATTTTGCCAAGCAATTCTCGCAGCTTTATCCTAATGTCGAATTAAAACCAGATTACTTTATCACGCAATCCGAGCGGATTTACACCATCGCCAGTCTCAATGCGCTGGCAGACGTTATAGTTCATCTTATAGAACTGTTATATGGCACAGATGCGGCACATCATGTACAGCAAAACTTTTCCCACGAGATCCGAAAACCATATGAAGAGCAGCGCTATTTAGAAGGTGCGGTTGACCGTCATGCTGACGAACAGATCGCCGCAATCCAATTTTGGCTCAAGAACAATGCCGCTGATGAGATCACTTTACCAGCTGTAGCAAGTCAGTTTGATATGAGTTATCGCACCTTCAATCGCCGTTTTAAACAAGCTACGGGCCAAACAGCGGTCGGCTACTTACAGCAAGTAAGGGTTGAAATGTGTAAAGAGCTACTGGCCAGTAGTAATCTATCCATACAGGATATTGCCCTGACCTGTGGGTTCAACTCTCAAGGTCAATTGAGTCGTGTGTTTCGCCAGCTGATCGGCAAGTCCCCTTCAACGTATCGTGACGTAGTACGCAAAAAGCTGTTCTCATAAATAGCTGTCAGCAATCTCTAGAGAATTTGCGACACCGTTAAAGTTTGTTCCTGACCATTGAATAAAAACGAAATATCATCATCGATGGTAAGCCCTTGCAAGCGCTTTGCAAGTGGTGCGTCAAACGTGATTACAAGTACAGGGGTCTCTTTATATTGAATTTTTAGACCACCTTCACTTGGTGCAAAATAAAACCAATGGCGGTCACCTTGTTCATCATCTATTGCAACTAACGCATTATAGGTAATCGTGTTACTAACTGGATTACTTACCTGATTGAGGATCTGTTGCTTTGCCAAATACATTGCATCAACGCGCTCGCTTTGCCCTTCAGCCAAATAACCATACTCAATGCTGAGTGAGTCATATTGGGTTTCAGCAGCGCTTTGTTCATGAGTCGCATCTGCACGAGCACTGTTTGCAGCAGCAGTCGCTTCTATCAATTTTTGTTCCAGTGCAAATTTTAAATACTCAATAAAAACCGTTTTAATCATCGATAGTTAACCGCAATAACATGAGATGCGAAAAGCCGTTCTCCGTCCACACTCAATTCCAAACGTAACATCCAACGCATCGATTTATCCGTACACATACCAACCATTGTCGAGGCCTCTAGTGTGTCTGCGTCGAAGAAGACTGGAATTCTGCCCATATTCATGTTTTCACCTTCCAACCAAGCTGAGTGCACCACTACTTTAGTCGCACTTTTGAGTCCTATGGTAAATTCGGTTTCAGGTTCTACCTGCCCAGAGCCCAGATAAATAGAGACCTGAGGTGTTAAGTTACATGGTGATGAAAATTTACAGACATTTCTTGTTACTGAACTTTCACTTTTTTCTGAACTTTCATGTATAATGATATTTGGGTCTGAACAGGCCACGAGGAAAATACCTAGCAATCCTATTGTTAATTGCTTTACAACCATAGGGGTTTACCGTCACTTCTGAATCCTGCGCAGTGTACGCAAGTTTCGGGGGAATTGCTAGGTTGCTTAAGAAGCGAACAAAAAGCGTTTGAAAACTTGATTGATGTCATAATTTTAGGCGTTTTAGGTATCTTTTCATAAGCAAAAAAATTATCATTTCCTCGCAAAAATAAAGGTTTCTCGGGCTGGTTAGGTTTTCACACATATTTTGAGTTAAAACATGACGGGCTTGAGGAAATATAACTAGGGCCTGTAATTCAGGTAATTCATTTCTAATCGCAATAAATTGCAGCGGAATCCAGAAAATGAGCCAAACAGTAGCATCACAAACTGAGTACAATTATAAAGTTGTACGCCAATTCGCTATCATGACAGTGATTTGGGGCATTGTTGGCATGGGTGTAGGTGTATTTATCGCAGCGCAACTTGCGTGGCCTGCGTTAAACTTCGACATTCCATGGTTAACTTACTCTAGACTTCGTCCGTTACACACGAACGCAGTAATCTTTGCATTTGGTACAAGTGCACTATTTGCAACCTCTTACTATGTTGTTCAGCGCACGTGTCAAACGCGCCTGTTCTCTGACAAACTTGCCGCATTTACCTTTTGGGGTTGGCAAGCCATTATCGTAGCTGCGGCTATCACGCTTCCTCTAGGTATTACTTCTTCTAAAGAATATGCTGAACTAGAGTGGCCAATTGATATCGCAATTGCAGTAGTATGGGTTACTTATGCTGTAGTATTCTTTGGTACTCTTATCAAGCGTAAAGTGTCACACATCTATGTAGCAAACTGGTTCTATGCTGGCTTCATCATTACTGTTGCAGTGCTTCACATTGTAAACAGCATGGCTATCCCTGTATCTTTAACTAAATCATATTCAATCTACGCAGGTGCTGTAGATGCAATGGTTCAATGGTGGTATGGCCACAACGCAGTAGGTTTCTTATTAACTGCGGGCTTCCTTGGTATGATGTACTACTTCGTACCAAAACAAGCTGGTCGTCCGGTATACTCATACCGTTTATCAGTTGTTCACTTCTGGGCGCTTGTTTCTCTTTATATTTGGGCAGGTCCTCACCACTTACACTACACTGCGCTACCTGACTGGACTCAATCTTTAGGTATGGTGATGTCAGTTATCTTATTCGTTCCTTCTTGGGGTGGTATGATCAACGGTATCATGACGCTATCTGGCGCTTGGCACAAACTACGTACTGACCCAGTGCTGCGCTTCCTAGTTGTATCTCTATCTTTCTACGGTATGTCTACGTTCGAAGGTCCGATGATGGCAATCAAGTCAGTAAATGCACTTTCTCACTATACCGACTGGACTGTTGGTCACGTACACTCAGGTGCACTAGGTTGGGTTGCTATGATTTCTATCGGTGCAATTTACCACTTAATCCCTGCGCTATTTGGTCACGGTAATATGTACAGCATCAAGCTAGTTAATACGCACTTCTGGCTGCATACAGTAGGTGTTGTACTTTACATCGTTGCAATGTGGATCTCTGGTGTTATGCAAGGTCTAATGTGGCGTGCAGTTAATGCTGACGGTACATTAATGTACAGCTTTGTTCAGTCACTAGAAGCTTCTAAGCCTTTCTATATTATGCGATTCCTAGGCGGTGTGTTCATCGTGGTTGGTATGCTAGTAATGGCTTACAACGTATTCCGTACGGTTACTGCAAAAAGTGGTCAATTAGCCACTGATGCAAACCCGCAAGTGGCTTAAGGGGTGTCGAGTATGAGCAACAATAACTCAACAAACAAACACGAAATCGTCGAAAAGAACGTTGGCCTAATGGCTATCTTAACGGTATTCGCGATTAGCTTTGGTGCATTAGTTGAAATCACTCCCCTAATGTTCCAAAAAGATACCACTCAGCCTGTAGAGGGTCTACGCCCACTGACTGCGCTTGAAATGGAAGGTCGTGACATCTACGTTCGTGAAGGTTGTTATAACTGTCACTCACAAATGGTTCGTCCATTCCGTGATGAAGTAGAGCGTTATGGTCACTACTCTGTAGCAGGTGAGTCGGTATGGGATCACCCATTCCAGTGGGGCTCCAAGCGTACAGGTCCAGACCTTGCTCGCGTTGGTCAACGTTATTCAGACGATTGGCATTATGCGCACCTAATGGATCCTCGCTCTGTAGTACCTGAGTCAAATATGCCTGGCTACCCTTGGCTTGATACTACTAAGGTAGATACCACTTATACTCTGAAAAAATTACAAGTGTTCCGTGATGCTTTTGGTATTGACAAGTCGTCAGACCGCTACAATGGCAAAGGCTACGGTGATGATGCTGAACTACAAGCGCAAGTTGATGAAATCCACGCGATGAACGGTGGCGAAGGTGCAACAGAAATGCAAGCACTAATCGCTTACTTACAGCAACTTGGCACACATTTGAAGTAATTGTTATGGATTACGGCACATACAGAGGCATTTTGACTCTGGTAATTTTGGTACTGTTTTTAGTGATTGTTGTGTGGGCATATAGCAAGCGTTCTAAGCGCCGTTTCGACGACGCAGCTAATGCCATTTTTGAAGATGAGAAAAAACACAATAGCACTATCTCTAACGAGGAAAAGGAGTCTGAAAAATGACTAGCTTTTGGAGTATTTGGGTTATCGTACTAACCCTAGCATGTCTAGCTCTGATTTTCGGCTTGCTGCTTTGGAACCTAAAAAACTATGTAGGCGTCAAAGAAGGCGAAAGCTGTGGTCATGAGTTTGACGGAATTGAGGAACTAAACAACCCACTACCTAAGTGGTGGACATACATGTTCTTCGCAACTTTTGTTTGGTCTGTTTATTATCTTGCAGCCTATCCAGGTCTTGGTAATTTTAAGGGCTTTTTGAACTGGACGAGTTCAAACCAAGGTATTACTACTTTGGAAGAGTCCAAAAACGCGATCGCTGAAGCTAAAGCCAATGGCGAGTGGGTTCAGCTTGACCAAGAAGTGAAAGCAGCAGAAGACCGTTTTGGCCCTATCTTCCAAGAATTTGCTAAGCAAGATGTTTTAGCATTAGCTGAAAACGAAGAAGCACTTGAGATCGGTCAACGTCTATTTGCACAAAACTGTGCACAATGTCACGGTTCTGATGCTCGTGGCGGTACAGGCTTTCCAAACCTAACTGACAAAGATTGGTTATACGGCGGAACACCAGACGCAATTAAAGCGACATTACTTCACGGTCGTGTTGCCGCAATGCCTGGTTGGCAAGATGCACTTGGTGATCAAGGTATTAAAGAAATGACGGCTTATGTACTCAGTCTGTCTGGACGTACTGTTAACCAAAAAGACGCGGATGCAGGTAAAGCTAAATTTGCGATGTGTGCAGCATGTCACGGTATGGATGGTAAAGGTTCTGTTGCCCATAATCTACCATTCGGAGCACCAAACCTAACCGATAATATTTGGCTTTATGGTGGTTCTCAACGTGCAGTTGAAGATACACTTCGTCATGGCCGTGCCGGTGTAATGCCAGCTTGGAAAGACATCTTAGGTGAAGATAAAGTTCACCTGTTAACGGCGTATGTTTACAGCCTGTCGCAAGACAAGTAAACAGCTCGTTTAGAACTTTATTTGAGATCAAAAAAGCCTCCTATTTGGAGGCTTTTTTTTAGGTATTTACCGTAACTTACGGTAGAATATCCGCAAGTTTTATAGCCATGTGAGCAACTATGAACCCTACCCCTTGGTATAAGAATTTTTGGCCTTGGTTTTTAATGTTTTTCCCACTTGTCACTGTCGTTGCCTGTGTTTTTCTCATCACATTTGCCGTCGGTAATGGCCCCGATATGGTCGTTGATGATTACTACAAAAAAGGTAAAGCGATCAATCTCGAACTCAGTAAGTTTGATAAAGCCAAAGCACTCTACTTACATGGTGATCTGCAAGTTGCAGAGCAAAAAGTAACGTTTAAATTCACCAAAGGTGACGCTTCAAAAGTTCACGCACTAAAACTCTCTTTTTATCACCGCACCATAGAAAAATACGATTTCGACGTCACCCTTACTAAAAATGCCAGCGGAGCGTTTACCGGTTTATTTGATGAACCCCATGAAGGTGCATTTACTGTATTCATAGAGCCTATGGATAATAGTTGGAAAATGAAAGAAAAGATCCAACTTCCACACAATGGCATCATCGCAATTACTCCTCAGTATAAGTAAACTGCCATGGCCAACTCGTGTTTTCATTGTTTAGAGCCTATTCCCAAGGGATTTGTAGGCTCAGTTACCTTTGAGGGTAATACTCAACCTGTGTGTTGTATCGGCTGCCAGGCCGTTGCAGAAACTATTATTTCTCAAGGGATGAGCGATTATTACACTTACCGAACTGAAAGTGCGGGAAAAGTCGAAGAGCTGATCCCCGAGCAGCTAAAAATGCTGCTCAGCTACGATAATGACGAGATACAAGAAGATTTCGTAGAGACGAGCGGCGACACCAAAGAGGTGTTATTGAGTGTTGAAGGCATAAGCTGCGCCGCCTGTGCTTGGCTAATAGAAAAACAACTATTGGCTCTTGGGGGGATCATTCGTGTCGATGTCAACACCTCAACTCATCGCGCGATGATAGTGTGGCAAGACAAAAATGTTAAGCTCAGTGACATCATAAAATCCTTAATGGAAATTGGTTATAAAGCTTACCCCTTTCAAGCCGATGAAGAAGCCGCCCAAAAACAAGCTGTAGCAAAAGCATATATCCGTCGGTTAGGTGTTGCAGGTTTGATGACCATGCAAGTCATGATGTTTGCATTTGCCATGTATTTTGGCATGTTTTCAGGAATGGAAGAAGATTTTGAGCAATACTTCCGCTGGATAAGCCTGATCCTTGCCTCCCCGGTTATTTTATATTCAGCAATGCCATTTTTAACCAATGCCGTTAAAGGGCTAAAAGCCAAACAGCTGAATATGGATTTGCCGGTTTCCTTAGCTATATTTGGTGCCTATGGCGCGAGTACCTATGCCACATTTATGGAAGTCGGTGAGGTATATTTTGAGTCTATCTGTATGTTTACCTTTTTATTATTATTGGGTAAATATTTAGAGTTTAGAGCTCGATTAAAAGCCAGCGAATTTACCGCTAACCTACAAAAATTACTACCACTGACTGCCAGAAAAATCGATGATCAGAACAACGAACAGCATATCGCAGCAAAAAAACTTAAACTCAACGATCGTATACTAGTCAAGGCTGGCGAGACCATTCCAGCGGATGGCTTAGTCATCAGCGGTAATACCACTGTTGATGAGTCTATGATGACAGGTGAACACCAACCTGTTAAAAAGTATCAAGGTCACCAGGTATATGCCGGTACTGTTAATCACGATGGTGTGATCACGCTAGAAATTAATAAAATTGGTCAGAACACCCTGTTGAACCAGATAATACGGTTACAACATAATGCACTTACAAAACGCCCAAAACTGGTCGAAGTAACCGACAAAGTGGCTCAATGGTTTGTTGCCTGCCTACTTGTATTTGCATCCATAACGGCAATTGGCTGGTATCCTATTTCACCAGATAAAGCGTTTTGGGTTACAATTTCGGTGTTAGTTGCTACCTGCCCCTGCGCCCTAAGCTTGGCTATACCAACTGCTTTAACCTGCGCTGTGGCTTCGCTAACCAAAAAAGGAATTTTAATCAAAGAAGCACATGTCCTTGAAACTGCAACAAAACTCACACGCGTGGCGTTTGACAAAACAGGGACTTTAACGGATGGTCGCTTTTCAATTAAACATGTTGAAATACTACAGACTCAATACACAGAATCTCAAATTCTAGAACTTGCGGCAGCATTAGAGCGTTTTTCAGAGCACCCTATTGCACGTGCATTTGCCCACATAACACCTGCAGATAACTTAATTCAAGATGTTGAAGTCATTGCAGGGTCAGGTATTAAAGGCCGCTGGCGTAGCCATGAGTTAGCCTTGGGTAAAAGTCATTGGTTTAATAACCATGCTTCTTTTGCGCAAGCTACATTATTTGTTGATGGTAAAGCCATTGCCGATTTTTATTTCAACGACAAGGTCAAAAATAATGCGGAGTCTGTCGTAGAGAAACTACAACAAGCTGGCCTTACATGTCATATGCTCACAGGTGATAGCTCTAACGCAGGTAAGGAGCTATCTGCTCAGCTGGCGCTCGATAGTTATCAAATTGGCTGCACACCAGAGCTTAAGCAACAAGCAGTAGATACGTGGTCAGAGCAAGGTGAAGTGGTCGCTATGGTGGGTGATGGTATTAATGATAGCCCTGTGTTTAATAGTGCTCACCTATCTGTTGCGATGGATACTGGCGCTGATATTTCAAAAAACACCGCGGATGTCGTACTACTCAACAGTGATTTAAACGCCATTTTGGCACTACAGCAGGTAGCGAAGCAAACACGAAGGATTGTAAAGCAAAACCTCACCATTTCATTAATGTACAACGGCTCCATCTTACCGCTCGCGGCACTTGGCTTGATCCCCCCTTGGATTGCGGTGATCGGTATGTCAGCAAGCTCCATCATCGTAATTGGAAATTCACTAAGGCTATTAAAACTATGAGTATTATCTACGTATTAATACCTATCGCTATTTTATTCGTCATTATTGCAATTGGTATTTTCTTCTGGGCGGTAAGAAGTGAGCAATTTTCCGACTTGAATAAACAAGGTCACAGCATTTTATTTGACGACGATAAAATAAAAGCGGACGAAAATAACGCTAAACGCTCCACAAATAAGTCAGACCAAGATAATTAACATGAATGAGGTTAGCCTGCTGAGTGCGCTTATCATGGGGCTTGCTGGTAGTGGACATTGCTTAGTCATGTGTGGGGGAATAGCCAGTTCATTGCAGCTTGCCAGTAAACAATTGCCAAGTTTAGTTGTTGCAATACTTTACAACGTCGGCCGTATCAGCAGCTATGCGTTAGCAGGCGCATTAGTTGCGCTACTAGGTGCAAGCTTAGCAAAACAAAATACTATGATTGCCAATGTGCTGCAACTGATGAGCGGTGTCTTTATGATATTGATAGGCATATATATTATGCGCCTCGCCAGCACACTAAAGTGGCTTGAATCGCTAGCGAAAAGCCTAATATGGCAGCATATAGTTAAGCTAAATAAATATTTGGTACCAATCAATACAAAGCCAAAGGCCTTTCTATATGGCGTATTGTGGGGATGGTTACCATGTGGATTAGTATATTCGGCGCTAACTTGGACACTCCAAGCTAAAAGCCCATTTGAAGGCGCATTGATTATGCTCGCTTTCGGCGCAGGCACTCTACCTGCGCTTATTGCCATGGGACAATCCGCGTTACTATTACAAAAGTTTATTAATCATCTAGTTACACGAATTATCATGGGAAACTTACTGATTTGGTACGGCGTTTATCTAATTATTATTGCAACTGATAAGCTAGTACATTAACCTATCCTTATCTAAGCAAACTCATCATTTTAGATGACTAGTGACATTTTTTGAGAGTAGGAGCTCCAATTAAAAACAGTTTCATCTTTTGCGTGTTGTGAGAGTTTGCGGCACCCCAGGCCACTCAAAAAATGAGTAGTAACTGGAGCGCCTTCGTGTGCGTCACAGACTTATGGAAATTTTATGGACTTAAGTAATCAAAATCGCTCAAAGAGCCAATGCACCATTAGCTGTAACAATTGCAGCATCAGCCAGCTATGCTTGCCCTTTTCATTAAATGGCAGCGAAATGGATAAGCTGGATGAAATTATCGAGCGCAAAAAGCCCTTGCATAAAGGTGACTACCTGTTTGAATCTGGTAGTAAGCTAAATGCTATTTTTGCTGTTCGTTCTGGTTCATTTAAAAGTTATACCCTGTCAGAGCAAGGTGATGAACAAATCACAGGGTTTCACTTAGCGGGTGATCTCGTTGGTTTTGATGCCATCAATAAGATGCAGCATCAAAGCTTTGCACAAGCATTAGAGACCTCAATGGTATGTGAGATCCCATTTGATACGTTAGATGAACTTGCTGGAAAATTACCTAAGTTACGCCAGCAAATCATGCGTTTAATGAGTAGTGAAATTAATTATGACCAAGAAATGCTGTTGCTTCTTAACAAAAAAACAGCGGAAGAGCGCCTAGCTACGTTTATATTTAATCTCTCCAACCGCTTTGGTGAACGCGGTTTTTCTCGCAAAGAGTTTCGCTTTACGATGACGCGTGGTGAAATTGGCAATTACTTAGGTTTAACCGTTGAGACTATCAGCCGCCTGCTCAGTCGTTTTCAAAAAGCAGGGATCATAAAGGTTGAAGGTAAGTTCATTACGATTAATGATGCTGAGGCACTCGCTGAAACAGCAGCAATTGCATCTTGATTTAAAACAAACTAATTATTGTTAGGGCTTTATCCTTAAGTAAGATCGGTTACACTCAATAGAGTCGCAAAGGTAATACTAGCTTGCGGCTCTTATTGTTAATTTGCCGTTTTAAGGAGATAGTCGTGGATCAAATTAAAAATATACTCACCGTTATTGACCCAACCAAAGAGCGTCAGAATAGCCTAGCGCGTTCTATTAACCTCGCTAAACGTACCGGTGCAGATATCACCGCATTTATGTCTATCTACGACTTCTCTTACGAGATGACAACCATGTTATCTAAAGGCGAACGTGAAAGCATGCGTGAAGCCGTGATCAAAGATAGAGAGCTGTGGCTGGCGGATATGGTCAAAGCTTTCCCCGACGTCAATATAAAAACCAAAGTAGTTTGGCATAACCGTCCATACGAAGCCATCATCAAAACCGTGCTTGAGCATGAGTATGACCTCGTTATTAAATCTACTCACGAGCATGACACTTTAAAGTCCGTTATCTTTACGCCTACCGATTGGCATCTTATTCGAAAGTGCCCCGCTCCGCTCCTACTGGTGAAAGATCACGCATGGCCTGAGCAAGGCAATATTATCGCCGCAGTCAACTCTGTAAGTGATAATGAGCAACACCAAACGTTAAATAAGCGTATTATTACTGATGCACAATTTTTATGTGGGTTGGCAAACGCGAAGCTTAGTTTGGTCAACTCTTACCCTGCGACGCCTGTCAATATTGCTATTGAGATCCCCGAGTTTAACCCATCGCAGTACAATGAAGCGGTTAAAAAACACCATGAAGATGAAACCTTTGCGTTAGCAGATAGCTTCTCGATAGACAGACATGACTGCATTATCAAAGAAGGTCTACCTGAAGATGTGATCCCGCATGTTGCCAAAGAGAAAGATGCTGAACTTGTCGTTATTGGTACTGTTGGTCGTACCGGCTTGAGCGCAGCGCTTGTAGGTAATACTGCTGAGCATGTTATCGACAGTCTTGACTGTGATGTATTGGCATTAAAGCCTGATGGCTATCAATCACCGCTAGCAGATTGATATTCCTCTAATAACAAGGGGAGTCTTGTTAGACTCCTCCTCTGATTTACCTTATTTTTGTGACAGTGCACTAATCGAGTAACTTGAATTTAACCGTACTCTTTAGCGTTTTTTTGGGGCCTAGTTTTGAAGCGCCTCCCATCACATAAACCCAGCCATTATGACTCACTTGACCGTGGCCATGACGTGGAAATGGCATATCCGGCAACGATTGCCAGGCATCAAGTTTTGGATCATAAAGCCATGCAGACTTGTAAACCTTGCCAGTATCCTGTTCATTTTGATAATCAAGAGCTTCGCCACCAGTAACCAAGATCTTACCGTTAATCACGCTTGCGGCTAAACCAGCTGCAGCTATGGGTAGAGGTGCCAACGCTCTCCAAGAATCAGTTGTGCTGTTATAAACTTCTACCGTGTTTAAATTTGTAGCTTCATCCCCGCTTGTCCGCCCACCAATTACATAAATATCATCGCCAATCACGGCACTGGCCGCAGAACTTCTTGGACTCGGCAACGGCTTTGCTCTACTCCAGTAAGCATTGTTTTTTAATACATAGTGCGCTGTACTATCAATGTTGCTAACAGAATCATCATCAAGAGTCTTGCCACCAATAACATGAATATTCATCCCCATGCTAGCATATACAGATTCAGCTAAAGGACTTGGTAAACTTGGTGCTGACACCCAACGTCTGAGGCGACCATCTAAGCGATATACTGTCGATTGAGGTTTCCATACTGCTCCCTTTGTTCCGCTAAATCCACCTATTGCATAGAGGTAATGAATATTACTTGCAAACCCTATATGGTGCCTCGGATCAGGTAAAGAGGGAGCACGCTTCCATATCTCCTCCGATGGATTTAACAGATACACCTTATCGGACAGACCAAGCCCTTGAAAAGTCTCCAGCTCCGAAGCACTAAACCCACCACCTACAAAAATGCGATTGATAAAAACGGTCGGATAAATTTCCTGAAATGCTACGGGTAAAGATGTCGAAGTTTGCCAAGTTTGCTGTGACATGCTCTCTTGGGCATGCACATTTGTGGCCCCCATTGCCAAAGCCGCTATACAAAATATGTACTTAAATGTTAGTGGTAGTCGTCTCACCTAAGCCTCTCGTGCACATTTACTTTCGCCAAGTGCGTTTAAATAGGGTTGTTATCAACTATATAGTAAGTCATGCAGGCAAACAAAGGCTGGAGTATCAGTTCACTACTCGTTGCTTTGTCGCTCTATCCGTTTACTAACTCATAGAACTATTCATAAATAACAACAATTTATACGAAAAATCCAGCCTCTAAGTTCAATAAAATAAAACCCTTGTTCTGCTTGCCAGTCAGGCTACCAAAATTAAGGAAAAATCAAGAATAACCTGTCATGACTAGATATATCTCTGTATCCAGAACACGAAGTAAAACGCGGATAGCAAAAAGAGTGGCGCGGTAGCGAGTTGTGCTCGAGTGATATGTGATGATTTTGTCCGCTTCCATGTCATCAACACACCTGTTAATGACATTCCGCTCAATGCAACCCCCATTAAAAACCACACCAATTTTGAGCCCAGCCCAGCAAAATAGCCGAAGTGCAGTGGATCGGCATACTCATTGAGATAACTGCTAAGTTTTAGGTTTTGCGGCGCTTGGACCTCGACGATCGCTAATGTTGCGGGGTTGATATAGACTTTATGAGCACGATCACGAAGTAATGGGTTACTGGCTACACCTTGAAAGCGTAGTGCAGATGTTTCTGTTCTTGGAAAATGTACACTGGTGATAGTCCAACCGTTGATAGCCCCCTGAGCTTGATTAAAAGCAGCCTCGAACTGCTCACCAGAGAGCGCGACTTGACCTTGAACTGATTTGATTTGTTCTATTTTTGGTGTTCTTGGCTCCAAACTATGATCGACTACCCGTAAACCAAACTCAAATAAATACCAAAAGCTCGTCAGAATAATGATGGTAGTAAACCAGAGTCCCCACAACCCTAGCATCTTGTGTAAATCACTTAATAGCACCCTCGACCCTTTTGTTAGTCGCACACGCCAAAGCGCTATTTTCCAGTTTTTTGTGGTTTTTAGACCGGTGTAAAGAGAAATCAATAAGACAAAAGCGAAAAAAGTAACGATTGGTAGCCCAGGGACGGCAGGCATAAACATATAACGATGGAAGTCTCTAAAAAACCGTTGTACGGTCAGTGTTGAAATATCCCCTGTTACTTCATAAGTCCATTGATCGACATGCACATATCTGTCTTTATCACTCTCAAACGACACACGCGCTCGATATGTAAAATAGTCGCCTCCAATAGTGCCTAACGTTAACATACGTCCATCAGGGTATTGCGTTGAGATTGACTCGTACATCGCACGCCAAGCTGTCGCAGTATGCTCAGACTCTCCTTGGGGCTTGTCCGTCGCTCGCATTTGATCAAAGACAAGCCAGTCAATTTCATTTGATACCGTTGCAATCGTGCCGGTTGTGAGGATCACAAACATGACCATCGCAAGCTGAAAACCAACCCAAGCATGCAAATCATACAGTTTCCGCAGTCGTTTTCTTTGCTTGGTTTTGTCTAACATTTAGCCCTCACAACGATTGATGACAACGATAAACTACCAATTATAGGTAAACTCAAGAAACGCATTTCTAGGGTCGCCCGGGAAATGCCCGGTACGTGCTAAGAAACCAGACTCGGCATATTCTTTGTCGAAGACGTTTTCAACTCTAAATAACACGCTGTAGTTGTCTACTTCCCAAATGATTGAAGTATCAGCAACAAAGTATGAATTAAGCGTTTGCCCCGATAGGCTCAATTGCTCATCGACATAATTCCCACCGACAGCAAATGCTAAGTTCCATTGTGGGATCTGGTATCTTGTCCAAATGCCCAATTGATTTTCTGGCGCATTGGCAAATCTATCACCGACACTATTGCGGATCCCACCAGAGCCATTATCAGCCGTGATTTTGGCATCATTATAAGCATAGGCAAAACTCACCACCCAATCTGGTGTCACGTCAGTGATAAGTTCAACCTCCACACCTTTACTGGTTATTTCACCAATTGCAGCTAGATTATCAACTCCATCTTGTTCTGGGTCGACCCCTGTCCTTTGCAGCAGGTTTTGCCTCTTTATTTCGTAACCCGCCACCTTCAACAACGTGCTGCCGCTGAATAGCTCAGCATTAACACCAACTTCGATGATGTCGCCGGTTGTCGGGTCGAACGGTCCACCAGCTTGCACATCCTGACTCGAAACGCCCTGAGGCTCATAAGAATCAGCCCATTGTGAGTATATCGACACGTCGTTAGTTAGCTTATAAATACCACCCACTCTAAAGCTGATGTTGTTATCGTCAAATTTAGTGCCGTTCGCATCGTCCTCAAACTTATCGAAACGCATACCGCTAACTAGAGTAAATTTATCCCAAGCTAGTTCATTTAAAACGTAAGCACCGTTACGCTTTTGCTTTGTAGTGCGCTGTGGCGCAAATTTGACATTGTATTGGCTCGGGTCTGTTTCTCCATAACGTGGCTTATGCAAAGACAGTGGCAAAATATCAGAGTTTAGAGAGGTGCCATTTAGATAGCGGAAAATAAAGTCATTTGAAGCAGAGGCACGACCTAACAAGGCATCTTCTTCACCTGAATAGATGTCAATACCAAACGCTGTACGCTGTTCGGCACTGAATGCTTGGCTCTCATAGACAAAGTTTGCAGCAAACGACAGTTGGGATTGCGCTCTTAATTGATCGCGAAACTCACGCGCTACTAGGTCAATATACCCATTACCGTCACTGTCTATTAACGCCCTTGGCTCATGATAGTTCTGTGATTGCTCATTATCAATATAGCGCAGTGCTACGTCGTAATTTAGAGATGAAGTTAGCTCACCAACTAAACTCGCTTGTAGTACATCCGATGTCAGATCTAAAAAGTCGGATGGTTCATTATGATTCCACTTAGGGTAGGTCAGAAACTCGCCACTATCATCTGCTGGCACACCGCGAAGTCGGTTAGCATCAAGATCTTGTTTGTAGTGTGTATATTGCAGTACCAGACGTGCATCATCAAAGTCATAGGCATAGCCTGCATCAATTATTGCGACTTCACTGGCGCTGTTATCACGATAGGTATCTTGTTGTTCATAAAACGCGCCGAGTCGAATGCCTTGTGCTTCAGCAACTTCAGAGGTGACTTCTGCAGAGCCGCCAAAACGGTTGTCTGTACCAAAGATGATACGTGTGTTTGCACTAAATTCTGCTTGTGGCTTTTTTGTAATGTAGTTAAATAGCCCCCCTGGTGCACCAGGTCCGTAGAGCATACCTGATGGTCCTTTTAAAAAGTCGACACGTTCAACATTAAAAAGTTGCGGTACGTTAAAACCAACGTATGGGTCTCCTCTTAAGCCGTCAAAGTAAATTTCTTCCTGACGAAAACCACGTGCTGTGACTCCGGCATAACTGAATTGACTAACACCTGCAATATTGCGGTATAAATCCTTAGCGTCTCTTGCACCTAAGTCATGGATCAAATTCGCATTCAGCGAGGTAATCATCTGAGTTGAATTTAATGGGTCAACTGCAAGCTTTGCCGTAGTGGACTCACCATTACGATATAGATTCAATGTTCGGCTCACCACCGTGATCGTTTCAATCTCTTGCTCTGTCATTTCTTCTTGAGCATTTTGTTGCTTTGCTGACACTTGCAGCGAGGGATACATCATCGCTAAGACAATAAGGGAAAGCTTAGATATTTTGTTCATTAGGGGTCACACAAGATAATTATAAAAACAGCCCGCAAATAATAACAATTATTAGTTGCATTTAAAATAACAAATGGAAAATAATTGCAATTTCCAACACAGTTAGTATTGGATTGCTCCTAATGATAAATTTTTAATAAAGCACTGATTGAGTTCCCCGCTCTGACCTCAGTCTCGAACGCATGTAATACCCATTAACCCGAGGGTGAAGGAAGCATCCATGCCCGTTTTGTTAAACATGAACCTTCTATCGGGCAGCGCAAACTGTTCAGTAATACTGTTCAGTAATACTGTTCAGTAATACTGTTCAGTAATAAAGTCAAAATGGGCTTGATAGATTGGAGGTTTGAACCAAAAGGCGGACTGATAAAGCCACTTTAAAAGGAAGCTAAATACAGCGCTAGGTAAAGGCACCTAGCGCAACGAGAAGTTATCCCAATTGTCGTAATTAAGTGGTCTATTGTGAGGTGAGAAAATCTTAACGCAGTTAGCGTCAAATTTACGCCTTCAAATTGAGCAAATATTAATGCTAATAGGTATTAAATATTTGTCACATCAATAAAGAGTGACTCATCTATATTTGTTGACGAAACTACAGCCTCATTAAAGTCATACGCTTCTCGTTCACCATTTCTATCAAGAGGCAGACTTTCAAAATCGAATAACTCTGTATCTGCCAACTGACTTGGGCTAACGTTTTGAATAGATTTAAAAATATTCTCTACGCGGCCAGGGGTTTTCTTGTCCCATTCCACTAACATAGACTTGATATTCTGCCTTTGTAAGTTTTCTTGTGAGCCACATAGGTTACATGGAATGATTGGAAAGTCTTTATGCTCGGCATACTGAAGCAGATCTTTTTCGCGAGCATAAGTTAGTGGGCGGATCACCACATTGCGACCATCATCTGAACGCAGCTTTGGTGGCATCGCTTTCATTCTCGCGCCATAGAACATATTTAGGAACAGTGTCTCAACAATATCATCTAAGTGGTGACCTAACGCTATTTTCGTCGCGCCAATTTTCTCGGCGAAAGAATATAAAGTACCACGGCGTAAACGAGAGCAGAGCCCACAGGTAGTCTTACCCTCAGGTACTTTTTCTTTAACCACTGAATAGGTATCTTTATCTATGATGTAGTATGGAATATCTAAGCTTTCAAAGTACTCAGGCAAAATATGCTCAGGGAAACCGGGCTGCTTTTGATCTAGGTTCACCGCTACAACATCAAAATGGATCGGCGCTGCTTTTTTTAGATTTAGCAAAATATCCAGCATTGCAAATGAGTCTTTTCCACCACTGATGCAAGCCATTACGACGTCACCTTCTTCGATCATATTATAATCTTTAATGGCATTACCGACATTGCGGCGCAAACGCTTTTGCAGCTTATTGAACTCTAAAACTTCTTTACGATTATCTTGCTCTATCATGGTGTTAGGTGCCGTACTCATACTTACTCAAGCCTGTAGTAAAGCTTTCAAGCTTTGCTACATTACTACATCAATTATGGGGCGCTGATTATACGTGAATTTACAGTGAGGTTAAATACAAAAAATGGCGCTTACATGGAGCGCCATTTTCATTTATCTTGGGGTGTAGATCTCAAGCGAACTAATTCATTGATATTATAATCCGAACACCACTTTTTCACTTTTCAGCATGCGGCTACTTAAGTAGGTAAAGATAGCAAATAGCCCCAAAGTTACCGCACTAGAGAGTAATAACTGCGGTACAGGGATAGCATTACCTTTGATGATCTCTATCATGGCATTTTGCTGAGCCGCGATAGGCATCCACTGCATAATATCCGTGGCGATATCATACGTTGTCGCCATACTCATCATTACTGGAATAAACAACGCCATTGCGACATAAGATTGTGCTTCTTTAAAAGACTTGGCAAGAAAAGAGATAAAGATAAGCAAACTGGCAGACATTAGTGCTATTGGTAAGCCAATTAAAATCGCTGTAACAATAAACGTAAAATCAATAATAACGGTAAAGCCCATCATTTCCCACGGCACCATGTTGTATGCAAACTTAGAGACTACAGTGGTTAAAATTAATGCAATGATAGAGAAACCTGCAATTGCGCCTACTTTAGCTAGTACAATATGTGTTGTGCTTATTGGGTGACTCAATAACAGTTGTAAAGAGTTGCGCTCTCTCTCCCCTGCACTGCTGTCAATGGCCATTCCCATCGCAGCGTAAAAAAGCGAAATAATAATAGATAGCGTGGCAATCCCAAGCACAAATCCACCTTTAGAAGTAGGCGTTGCTTGATCATGTGTTTGCACGTCGATTGCGCGGGCAATGGTTGGGTCAATACCACGGGCCACCAGACGTAGTGAAGCAACTTCGCTGTTGTATAGCATCAAATTACGTTCCAAACGATTAATTGACGCACGTAGTTTTTGCTCTGATTTATCCGCAATAATAAATACCGTGGCGCTCTTTCCTTGCGTCATATTGACCTGATAATCGTCACTGATCTCCAAAGTAATCGCTTTAACTTCCTCTCCCTCTCCATGTTCAATTTCTTTACTTGCAAGGAACTGCACGAGATTTGGTGCATTATGTGCATTTTTTATCGTGATTTTTAATGCCTCTGGTGATGCCATTTGTTTAAACATCACAGTAAACAGTACACACATTAAGATAGGCGCACCAATACAGTAGTAAAGTCCGGCCATTACTGAGCGCTTATCTCTACTTGCATCTAGCACTTCTTTTTTAAACAATATTGAAATCAACTTCATCATGCCGCAATTCCTTCATCTGTACCAATTAAGGTGATAAATGCTTCTTCCAGGGAGGTTTTACCTGTTTGCTCACAAAGTGACTGCGGGGAGCCTTGTGCGACCACTTTCCCTTTGGCCATCACGACCACATGATCGCAAAGTGCTGCGACTTCTTGCATTACGTGGCTTGAAAACAACACACAGTGACCTTGTGCTTTTAACATCAACAGCAGATCACGTAGCACTCTGGTACTCATTACATCCAGCCCTCGAGTCGGCTCATCCAGAACAATATTTGTTGGTTTATGCACAATCGCTTGTGCTAGCGCTGTTTTCATTCTCTGACCTTGAGAAAACCCTTTACAACGCCTATCAGCGATATCAAGCATTTGTAACTTCTCAAGTACCGTTTGTGTGGCAGCTGCGGCGGCCTTTGGTTCCATACCACTCAACTGTGCATAAAACTGAGTGTATTCACGTGGTGTCATTCGTTCATAGAGCCCACATGGATCGGGAAATAAACCAAGCTGCTGTTTCGCTTTTGTTGGCTCTTTAGCAACATCAATATTATCTATCGTGGCATGACCTTTATCAGCCTGAAGCAAACCAAACACAGTGCGCAAACATGTTGTTTTACCAGCACCATTCGGGCCTAGTAACCCCGTAATTTGGCCATCACTGGCAGTGAATGAAAGCCCATCTAACGCGTTCACTTCACCAATTTTTTTATATAAGTTATCTACTTGGATCATGACTTACTCCTTATCAGCAATGCTGGCTGGGCCATTAATATTCATAAAGAATTGCTTACGTGTATCTTCTTGAAGACAACTAGTATCAAAATCTCCGACAGCTTTTTCATCATAAAACTTAGCAATAAGTTTATTTGCACAGCTTTGACTCGCAACAATATGGGTTGCTGTCGGTGCCACTAAATGGGTTGCATTAGTCAGTTTTTCCATCGCCACTTCAGCCCACTTTGCTGGCGTAGCTGGGTCTAAACCACCAGATAGCAAAAGCGTTGGTATATCAGACTCTACAGGGTCATAGTAGCTATCAGGAACCGGTTTAACATCCCATATTGGGCAGGTAATATCGAGACCTTCAACCATTGTCTTACCAATATAATTCTTGCTGTACTTCTCTTTATCGGCACCTGATAACCTTGCCCAGTCTTCACCACATACAATGGCCTGATGCATACCAAGGGCGAGATCCATACCGTCCTCATTCGGCGCCATCATACCCACTAAAGGTAATACGTTACCTTTACTCGCTTCACTAATAGCAAGTGGGATCAACACTCTTGAAGGATGAGCATAAAGAGCCATCCTGATTGCGCCATATAGCTTAGACTTAGTCATTGTCATATCTAATGGCTGACTTGTCCTTGGGTGCAAAACGGATACTTTAAGTGGAGTTTGCTCAACTTGTGTCAGTAATGATTGCCAACGCTGGGCTAAATTAGGGTAAGCTTGGGCGCATTTTTGATCCGACTGGCATTGTTTAAACAACGCATTCAACGAGTCTTCAATCGCCCCGCCAATCGCTAATAAGCTTTGGTTACTTGGTGCAAGACCGTCTAATACTGCTGACGCCACGCTATCAGGGAACTGTCTCATATACTCAAGTGCAATACGAGTGCCATAAGAGCCACCGTATAAATGCAGCTTACTATAGCCAAGCGCTTTTCTTACCGCGTCGAAGTCTTTGGCCGCAGCGGGGGTGGTGTAATCAGACAAGTCTGTCGCTAGTTTTTCTTTACACTCAATAGTGTCTTCTTTGTAAAAGTCTAAGCCTAATAAAGTATCATCCACAGCAAACTGGCTTGCGAGATCATCAAGCCCACACTGTAAAAGATTAGACTTTCCAGTTCCTCTTTGGTCAACAAGGATGATGTCTCTATTCTCTCTGGCATATTTTAAAATGCGCTCAAAGTTCGCTGCGATGCTCGTCGCCGACTGCCCAGGACCGCCTGCAAACGCGAGTATTGCTTCTTGCGGATATAAGGGCTTGATAGCAGGAATAACCATAAAGTGAATATCAATTTTTTGATCTTGTTTTTCATCACTTAATGGTTGCGACAATGTACCACACTGCACTCTATCACTCAGGTGTTTAGCGTAGCAAGGCGCTAATTCAACTGCTGATGTCGCTGCACGAAGTGGCAACGCAGCACTAATAAGTAAGGGTACTGCCGCCAACTTTACTAAGTTTTTCTTAATGTTAAATGGCTTTTTCATAGTTAATTCCTTGTTGACTCATCGCCAGTATGCTAACTTTAAATGAGTGTATCAGTGTATTATTGTATTAATACAGTAGAATCAGAGTAATGCTAGATCTTATTCATGTCAACCCCAACAGCGCAGAGCCCATATACAAACAGCTATTTGATCAAATAGTGCGGTTAATCGTGTCTGGTAAAGCACATCCCGGAGACGAATTGCCTTCGGTGAGAAAACTTGCAGAGTACTTTGCAGTCAACCCCATGACAGTATCTCGTGCAATTGGGCAACTAGTAGATCAAGGTTGGCTTGAACGCAGACGCGGTCAGCCAACCCGGGTAGCAAAGCAACTAGCCATGCAACAAACGGACAACCTTCTGCAAAAAAATTTAAGTATTTTAATCACTGACGCTAAGCAACTGGGGATAAGTAAAACAGAGTTGTTATCATTGATAGATAAAAACTGGGAACAAGAATAATGACAAACCCACTACTAGAATTTGATCAAGTAAATAAGCAGTTTGCAGGTAAAGCTGTTTTAAACAATATCAACCTTATTATTGAGCCGGGTATGGTGATGGGGTTATTGGGGCGAAATGGTGCGGGTAAAACCACATTATTACGTATCGCCCTTGGCCTGATCTCACAAAACACGGGAGTCGTAAGGTGTTTAGACAGTGACAATCGGCAGCTTAGTCCTGCATGCAAGCAAAGAATCGGATATGTACCCCAACAACCGTGTGGCTATCAAGGATTTAAAGTCAATGATGCACTGGCACTACACAGAAGCTTTTACCCTAACTGGGACAGTACGCTAGAGCAAACATGGCTATCGCGACTTGAGCTTGATGGCAACGCGCTAGTTAGTAACCTTTCTGGCGGACAGCAACAAAGCTTGGCGCTTATCATGGCTATGTCATACCGTCCACAGTTACTGATTTTGGATGAACCCGTTTCCAGCTTAGACCCCATTGCACGCCGAGCTTTTATGAGTGATTTGTTTGAGTTAGCATTGGACGCAGGTTCAGGGGTGCTTTTCTCTTCCCATATCACCTCAGATGTCGAACGTATCGCGAGCCATATTGCAATCATCAAAGACGGAGAGGTACTCGTTTCGGGAGAACTCGACAGCTTAAAAGAACAGATCAAAATTGTTCCAAATAGCGCCAGCGACCCTTTACCCGGAGCCACAATACTTCATCAGTCTCAGCGTTCTACCGTATATCAAGCAAGCTCCTGTAACTTAAGATCCAAAAAACCTGAACATAACATCACAAATCTTGAGCAGCTTTTTGTGGAGCTACATCAATGAGATTCATCGGCAAGGCAAATTACTGGTCAGGATTCTCTGGACTGTGGATGAAAGAATGTGGCTCCGCCAACTTCTTCATTCCTGGCGTATTAGGCGCATTAGTGTCTCCTTTTGCGTTCATGATAGCAGATCAACATCTTCAAAGTTTTGCTTTAGTTTTCTCACTTAGTGCTTTATGGATGGCGTTCTGCTGGCAAGTTGTCAAACTTCAGGCGCAAGAAGGAGCAATCTTATTCCCTGCGCTCAAGCATCATGTTTACAAGCAAGGTGGACTTATTTTATTACTTGGCTACGCGTTCAATGCGCTAGCTATGATAAACCA
This sequence comes from Pseudoalteromonas sp. PS5, assembly GCF_004103255.1. Lineage (NCBI taxonomy): Bacteria > Pseudomonadati > Pseudomonadota > Gammaproteobacteria > Alteromonadales > Pseudoalteromonadaceae > Pseudoalteromonas > Pseudoalteromonas sp. PS5. The sequence goes on along the minus strand of NZ_RCSQ01000016.1, from coordinate 63,487 downwards.
ACCGGTGCTTGAGGTTATCTGTAGCATGCTATTTGCCAGCGCATACTGCGGCTACTTCTTTTTGCTCACGCAAAGAAGCAGTCGCCACTTTAAGCACAATAGTTACTTCTTTATGCTGCTTTTAATGGCTGCTATGTTTTTTGGTCACCAACCAACTACATTAGCCGCGTTAGCGATCCCACCGAGCCTCATTGCTTTATACTTCATTTTTACAAGGCAAAAAAACTGCCACTGGCACCCAGAGGCCTATCAAACCTACCTTAATAATATTCAAACGGGGTTACTACCTGTTCATACTTTCACGCCAGCTTGGTTGACACAGAAGTTTCGGCATTTTTTGATGCCTATGAGTTATTTTTCTGGAAACTTGCTGCTACAAACCTTCCAACTTTTTGTGTTAGCTGGTCTGCTTGCAATAATTGCCGCCGTGTTTTTTGATGCCAACTCTCAGTTTTTGATGATGTTTATGGATGTGCTGACAATTATGGTTGCGATTTTCGTGTGTTGGTCAAAGCTACAAACTAGGATGAGCTGGGATCAACTTTATTTGCTTCCTATCTACTCGAGCCTGACTTCCATTAAACGGGCATATCACATTGCCGCATGCAAACTGGCTCTATGCCTGGCACTATATCAACTTATTATCATACTTGTTTGCGACAGCTTGTCTGCACTACAACCTTACTCCGTTTATATTCTCATTTTTGCAGGCTCAGTATCCAGTTTTATGCTGTGTATTGCCCTTGGCAGTATTGTTAACAATACTATTTCACTCTCACTCTCCTGCATGTTCGCTCTGGTTTTAGACAGTGCTCTAAAAACTTACCTTTTAGAGCATCATCAAGCTATCAGTAGCGTACTTGTGATGTTTGGCTACTGTATAGCTATCAGCTTGCTACTTTTATATGCAAGTAAAAAGGTTGAGTAACGCTTAGTGGGAATGCGTCCGACTGTTTATAAAGTCTGTCACAGAGAATAACACCCCAGAAATAACAAAAGTGATATGGATCCCAACTTTCCATGCGAGTTGTTCGCTGGTTAACTCGTGAGAGTGAATAAATACTTTTAATAGTTCTACGGCTGAGATAGCCACAATGGCACTAATAAGCTTGATTTTGAGGCCAGAAAACCCAACCTTTCCCATCCAGGTAGGCTTATCTTCTTGCGGTTCAACATTTAACTTCGAAACAAAATTTTCATACCCACTAAAAATAATGATGATTAATAGCCCTGCCAAAAGAGCAGTATCAACCAGTGTCAAAATACCAATTAACAGCTCTTGATTTGTCGCGCTAAGCGCGGTGATAGTCATGACATAGAGCTGCTTAAAGAATTTTAATAGCAGTAGTACTATCGCTAATAACAAACCAACAAAAAAAGGAGCTAGAAGCCATCTACCTTTAAAAAGAGTTCGCTCTAAAAGGTGCTCGTAGCGATTAGGCTGCTCACTTTTAGACCTAACATCTTGTTCCATATTATTACTCATTACCTTGTTCTAAAGATTACATTTAACTACTAAATTTAGCATTATGAATCCTAATTCTCACGTTTTATTGTTCATAACTTAAATCAATTTTTTGCTCTTTAAGACAAAATTAATTCGTTTTCTTTATTTTAATTTTTGCTTTAAAACGTACTTGTTCTTTCAATTAACAGGTAAAACGAATGAAAACCTTAACTTCATCATTAATCGCTCTGTCTTTATTTGCTTCTACTTTGGTAAAGGCAAACGATGAGTTACCAGTTGCACCCACAGACTTGGTTCAAGAGCTAACTGAAATGTGCCTTGATTGGGCAAAAGATGATGAGGTACAAGCCTCCGAACTAAAAAGGTATGTACTAAGCTGTGTTAACGATGAATTACAAGCGACTGGATATCAAAAAGTTAAAGATGTAGAAATCAAATAGTAGTAACATATGTAGGTAAGAGGCTGCTCAAGAGATTGAGCAGCCTTATGTTCTTAAAAGCGGTTAGGCTTTTTTCTTACGTGTCGCCTTTTCTTCCTCAACCCATTTACCATCGCTGTAAGTTGCCTTCCAGCCAGTAGCCTTGCCGTCTACTTCGGTCATTACATATTGAGTCTTGGTTTTTCTTGAGTAACGCACAATTGCCAAGTTTCCATCTGAGTCTTGCTCTGGTGCGTCAGCCAAATAATAAAATTTTGGCGAAATTCTATCTCTAAAGCGTTTAAGCTCTGCAACTTTTGGTGCCCTTGTTTCTCGCGATTTAGGGAACGTATGCGCCGCTAAGAAAATACCAGATGCACCATCACGTAGCACGAAATGCGCGTCTGATTTTTCACACTCTAATTCAGGTAATGGAACTGGATCTTCCTTAGGTGGCGCAGCCTCACCATTTTTCAATAATTTTCGCGTATTTTTGCACGACTCGTTGGTACAGCCAAAATATTTGCCAAATCGCCCAGATTTAAGCTGCATATCCGCGCCACACTTGTCACACTCAATAACAGGGCCATCATAGCCTTTTATTTTGAATGAACCAGTTTCAATCACATAACCCTTACATGCAGGATTATTACCACAGACATGAAGCTTTTTGGTTTCATCAATGAGGTACGAGTCCATTGCTGTTTCACAAATAGGGCACCGCTTCATGTGACGAAGTGACTCAGCTTCTGCCTCTTCATCTGCATCCGCTGCAACAGCTTCATCACCTGATACAAGGTTAATTGTTGTGGTACAACGTTCTTTGGGGGGCAAATTATAACCAGTACAACCCAAGAAAACACCGGTTGAAGCTGTACGGATCCCCATCTTTCTTGAACAAGTTGGGCAGTCAATGTCTGTTTCTACCATGACATTTTGTCGCATTCCGCCTTCATTTTCATCACCGGCAGCAATTTCTAACTGATGAGAAAAATCAGCATAGAACTTGTCTAGTACCTGCGTCCAAACCCGCTCACCTTCTGCAATATCATCCAGTCGACCTTCCATCTTCGCAGTGAAATCAAAGTTCATCAAGTCGTTGAAGTTTTCCACCAAGCGGTCGGTAACAATTTCACCCATTTTCTCGGCATAAAAACGTCGATTCTCTACACGTACATAGCCTCTATCTTGAATGGTCGAGATAATAGCAGCATAGGTAGAAGGTCGGCCAATACCTCGCTTTTCTAGCTCTTTAACCAAACTTGCTTCACTATATCGCGCTGGTGGCTTTGTAAAGTGTTGTTTCGGGTCTAATGCAATCAAGTTGAGTTTATCACCCACACTTACACTTGGTAGCGCTTGATCTTCTTCATTTTTCTTACGAACTGAAGGTTGTACACGAGTCCAACCGTCAAACCTAAGTACGCGGCCTTTAGCCTTCAAGGTGTAGTCTTCTGCCGCCACGGTAAGCGTCGTTAGATCATACTCAGCTGGGGTCATCTGGCAGGCCACAAATTGACGCCAAATCAGCTCATACAGTTTTTTAGCATCCGCTTCCACGCCATCAAGATGACCAGACAACACGTTTACATCTGAAGGACGAATAGCTTCGTGTGCTTCTTGTGCATTTCCTTTCGCCGAGTAGCGCAGTGGCGCGTCCGGTAAATATTTATTACCAAACTCGTTTTCGATGTAGCCACGGCACATTTCAAGCGCGTCATTGGATAGGTTTGTCGAATCGGTACGCATATAGGTGATGTAACCAGCTTCATAGAGACGCTGGGCTAGCATCATAGTTTTCTTAACACCGTAACCTAAGCGAGTACTTGCAGCCTGCTGCATTGTTGATGTAATAAATGGTGCACTCGGCTTACTCTTACTTGGCTTTTCTTCAACTTTGACGACTTCGTAAGCACTGTTTTCGAGCACTTGAACAGCAGTATCAGCCTGCGTTTTATTTACTGGTTTAAATGCTTCGCCTTTAAACTTAGTAACCGCTAGGCGAATATCATCTTTTGTTGCTTTAACATCTGCGTGAATATCCCAAAACTCTTCTGGAATAAATGCTTTTATCTCACGCTCTCGTTCAACAAGTAATCTTACTGCAACTGATTGCACTCGACCAGCAGACAGCCCTCTGGCAACCTTTTGCCAAAGCAATGGCGAAACCATAAAGCCCACAACACGGTCAAGGAATCGTCTTGCCTGTTGTGCATATACCATGTCAGTATTTAGCTCACCTGGATCTTCAAAAGCTTGCTTTATCGCATTTTTGGTGATCTCATTAAATACCACGCGCTTGTATTTACTTTCATCACCGCCAATGATTTGCTCAAGGTGCCAAGCAATCGCTTCCCCTTCTCTATCCAAATCCGTCGCCAGATAGATGTGGTCTGCATCTTCAGCAAGTTTTTGTAGCTCTTGAACTACCTTTTCTTTACCAGGCAAAACTTCGTAATGCGGTTCCCAACCCTTTTCAGGGTCAATCCCCATCCTCGCAACCAAGTTTGCATAGTCTTTTTGCTTTTTGTATTGCGCTTTTTCTTCAGGTGACATTTTGCGTACTTCAGCTGGCGACTTAGTTGCCAAACCTTTTGTTTTGCCTGCGCCTGAAGTAGGAAGATCTCGAACATGACCCACACTGGATTTAACAATGTAGTCCTTGCCGAGGTATTTATTGATTGTTTTTGCCTTCGCGGGAGACTCTACAATTACTAGCGATTTGCCCATAGCTGCCTATTTTTGACCGATTCTGTCTGTGTTTGCCCTTACTTGGGCGTTGAATTACTTATAGGTATATCTACAAACACCTATTGTTACAAGCTAAATATACGAACTTTTCCCTGATCACTGAATTATTATCCAATTTATGTACAATAAACAGCCAATTTAGGGACGTTTTCTTTTATATAAGGTTAAGGCACGGGAATATAAAGGAATAGAAAGAAAAATGCCAACCCGAAAGTTGGCATTTGAAGAATTAACCTGCGTCTCTGACAAATATACCTACAGACTGCGCCTTTTGCTCAGATGAATCCCCAAGGGCAGGATAGGTAAATTTAATCGTTAAAAACCCGTCCCTTTTATTATTTGGTTCTGTTTCCTGCACCAGTGTTACAGTAATACTTTGTGCAATATCGGTGTTAGTATTTCCAACCGCAGAGGTGACAGTACCTGACGCTAATTCCCCGTTATTCGTTGATACCTCAATTTCGGTACCAGCAGGTAGTGGGTTACCAAATATATCTGAAAAATAAATTTTGATTGGTACCGATTGCCAAGCATTTTGTACAGTAAAGTCAACTGACTCTATATCACAATGTTCACTATCATCTGATACTTCGAGTACCAATCCTCTAGAACTAGTGCAGCTTCCACCTATATCGCCTTTTGCAACAGTGAAACGTGTATATACGTCATCACCAGACATCACAAGTTCAAACTGACTATATACATTTACCAACTCTCGTGAGCACTGCCCCTTTGCATCACCCTCAGCTTCTGGTGAGCATAGTAAACCGTTATAACGACCGTCTGGCTGATTAAAAAAGCCGTTATTATCGTTGTCTATCCAAATATCATCATGCCCACCGGTACTTGTTCCCGTTGGTGAACAAGGTCCTGTATTAGGTGACGTGTCACATATCGCTTCATCAAAGCGGAAGTTTTCATTGGTATCAAGGAATGCTTCTGATAAGTCAAATTCTTCGCGGAACTCACCAATATCAAATTGACCATTTCGACGTGAAATACCATCGCTTGATGGTTTGTCAACATAAGTCTCTTGACCTTTAACGAAAGCTAGCACACTCACTCGAGCACCCATAACAATCCGATCGTCAGCAAACGGGTCTGTTCCTTCTAATGGTGCATCTTTTTGTCTCTTCATGCCATCAATACAAGGAGCAGCTTGGCCAAAGTATGGATCACAATTCCAGTTTTCTGAAGTGTTAGGAACTACGCCAACCTTACGAGGTGGAATACTATTTAGCCGATTGCCCCACTTCGGATCAGTAAAAGGACGAACACCTTGACTACGCCAAACTACAGAACAAGAAGCATTGTTGGTTCGGCAGTCATACGTAGTATCAGAATCAAGGCTACCTATTGCCCCAGCCTCTGCAATAACGGTTGCAGCGACCCCGTCGGCATTAAATTGGTTGAATTGATCGCCAAAAAATAACCTTATATCGGTGGTTACCCCATTATAATTAAGTGAATTGGTATTAAACGTGGTTGGAGAGGCATCAAATGTATCTTGATCGGTAACACCAGAGCTTAATATTAAGCCTGAAGACACACCAAAAATCTGTTCACTTAGTGGGATTGTATGCATAACGCCGGTAGGACAACGAACATCATCGTTTGTGGCATCAGTATCGTTACATGCTTTTGCAATATCTGTCCAGCAAGTTATTGCGTCACCATCTGGCAAGTTAACGTAAGATTCTTCTGGGATATAACATGCACTAACAACAAGTGGTCCCGGTACGATACCTGACTTAACTGTAGTTCTCACAATACCATTAGCATTGGTATTACCCGTAATTTGCGTAAGAGAGGCCAAGCCTTGCTCATCAGATAACCTGAAATCAACACGAGCACGGGGAATTGCAAGATTGTCTTCATCGACTAGCTTAAAGCTCACGACTGATTGCGTCGGCAAGCCCCCTTCGCCTGGAGGTAAAGCAATAAACTGGTTGAAGCCTTCTTCTTCTGGCAAAAACTGTACGGCCTGTGCAAGTGCACTGTCGATCTCAATCGTGGTTTCTTTGTTAATTGGCGAACTACCGTTTTGAATGGTCACTGAAATGCGGTCTTCACCTTGACAGCCTTTAGCGCGGTAAGTAGAGCGTGCAATACCGTTTGACGTGTTCACACTTTCATCAAGTTCGGCCAAAGCCGGTGTAGCAGATGAACAAGGGGAACTAAATGCCACCTCAAATGCGCTATTAATTAAGGCACCATTTTGGTCTTTCAGCGTTACAGTAATCACGGTACTACCACCAGCTGAAAGCTGTTGTTGAACGCCATCACCATCAACTAGGCCGTTATCAATAGACACATTTAGCTGCGCAACACCGACGTTAAAGTTAATTGCTTGGGTAACATCAACATAGTCTGGTGAATTTACGGTTATCGTCCCTGCACCACCTTGATTTCCAGGTTGAAACTTTAAGATAGCAATACCAAAATTATCAGTTAACGCTGTGCCAGTTGCAGGTAAAATGATACCTAATGTAGTTTCAGCACTAATTAGCGCATTAGCGATTGCATCACTTGTTTGACTTGAGGTGAGTTTGATAAAAATATCAGCAGTTTCATTTGATGACACTTGATTAACACGCGTACACCCCGCCGCAATTGGATCTATCATTGCTTGGTCACGATTTGTATCCCAGCCCACAGGACACTGGCTTAGTAGCATCACCTCAAGCTTACCTGAGGCCGTATTATCTGAGTTATCACCACCACCTTGAGAGGTAAAATCGAACGTCTTTGATACTGTGTTACTACCTTGTTCGTAAGACGCTGTAATGCGGCCAGCTCCGACCACATTGGTTACCTTTAGGGTAACCGAAGCTTTCCCTTCTGTGTCAGTTAACACTGAACCTGAACTAGGTTCCATTACTGCAAACTCATCGCTTTCAAAAACAACACGACTGTTCGCAAGCGCGCTGCCATCTTTTGTTAATGTTGCTGTAATAATGAGAGGAGAAGTGGACGAAAGTGTATTTGCTGTATTACCGTCGCTGTCTGAACCTGATAATGTTATAGCGTATGTGCCATCACTACCATCACCATTTCCATTGTCAGTATCTTTTTGAATGCTGCCGCCACCGCCGCATGCAGTCAGTAAAAATGCGATTATCAGCAAGCCAAAATAGCGCATCAAGGGCATTTACCTGTCTCCCTAGCTAAGTTAATTTTATTATTGCTCAATAGTAACCCAATTTTAGCGATAAAATCACAATTTTTTATTAGATTAACTCGATTTTCTATCGCTAAATGCTGTTCATCTGCGCTAAGCCTGTTAAGCTTTACGGATTTTAAAATACATAGTGTTAGGACAATGTCAGAAAATCAAAAAATGGGCCTAACGGCGCGCATTATGATAGGTATGGTATTAGGCGTAGCGTTAGGCTTTATACTCCAGACCATACTTGGCGACAGCAAAGAAGTACTTATACCTTTAGGTCTTTTTGACCTGCCTGTTAAAGGTTTTTTTGTTGATGGTTTGTTTCATATCGGTGGCCAAATCTTTATTGCAAGCTTAAAGATGCTTGTTGTTCCTTTAGTTTTTATTTCATTAGTGTGTGGTACGTGTAGTCTAAGCGATCCGAAAAAGTTAGGCCGATTAGGTGGGAAATCTATCGGTCTTTATCTGATCACAACTGCGATAGCAATTACAGTTGCGATAACCCTGGCTCTGTTTTTTGCTCCAGGTGGAGACGTTGAAGTACCCAGCACAGCCTCGTTCGATGCAAAGCAAGCGCCAACCTTAGTTCAAGTTATTATCAACATGTTCCCAACCAACCCGATTGATGCGATGGCTAACGGCAATATGTTGCAAATCATTGTGTTCGCACTGTTGTTTGGTATTGCCATGGCACTGAGTGGAGATGCAGGGGCTCGATTGGCCGCAGTATTTGAAGATTTAAACACTATTGTACTAAAGCTTGTCACTTTACTGATGAACGTTGCACCATACGGGGTATTTTGTTTGATGGCCAAGTTATTTACTACCATCGATATGGGCTTAATTGTTGAGCTTGGAAAATACTTTATGGTGGTAGTCTTGGCACTGCTTATTCATGCGTTTATTAACTACTCTATTTTGTTTAAGTTACTTACAGGGCTAAGCCCGGTTGTTTTCCTCAAAAAAATGAAAGATGCCTGCATGTTTGCATTTAGCACCTCGAGTTCCAGCGCGACTATGCCAGTGACATTAGAAACCGCAACTAAAAAGTTAGGTGCGCATAATTCGGTTGCTTCTTTTACTATACCGCTTGGTGCAACTATCAATATGGATGGTACTGCGATTATGCAGGGGGTAGCAACTGTCTTTATTGCCCAAGTATTCGGCGTTGACCTTACAATAAATGATTACTTAATGGTTATTCTTACAGCCACACTCGCCTCTGTTGGTACTGCAGGCGTTCCAGGTGTCGGTTTGATTATGTTGGCTATGGTGTTAAATCAAGTTGGACTACCTGTTGAGGGGATTGCGTTAATTATCGGTGTCGATAGATTACTTGATATGACGAGAACTGCTGTTAATGTCACTGGTGATTGTATGGTCACTTGTGTCGTTGCGAAATCAGAAAATGAATTTGATATCGCTGTTTTCAATGATCCTGACGCTGCAAAAGAGCTTGAAGAAACAACCTCTAGAGTCAAGGCCTGATCCCAATTATTACAGTTAGTTTTATCCTTATTCAAAGCGATAAGGCTAAACACTAAAAAGCCGCACTTCAAAGTGCGGCTTTGTGCTTAAACAAGCGATTAAAATTGATAAGCGAACTTCACGTATGCTTGGCGACCAAGAATACTATGCGTTTTATTATCAATACCCATAGACTCGGATGGCGCTAATGGTGCTTCCTCATTAAATAGATTAGATGCACCTAATGTCACCGTCAGCTTTTCAACACCGATGTAACTCACACTAGTATCTACCGTGGTCCAAGAGTCAATCTTGTACTTATTGCCTTCGCTATCAGCAAGATCCCTATATGAATCGATGTAATTAACACTGATATTTGCTAGCCAATCGTTTTTCGCCCAATCCACACCAGCAGTCCAGCGAAATTCAGGATGTTGGTATTCACCATTTAGATCCTCAGAAAGGTTGAATGAATTGCCCTGCTCGTCACTTGCAAACGATTGTTCTTCAAAGCTTAACGCATAAGTTAAATTGTAATTAAACTTAAACTCCCCTAACTCTTGCGTTGTTAGTGCATATGCTAAATTAACATCGAAGCCATCCGTCTCGCGTCCACCGATATTAACGAAAGTATCATTGATTGTTAGAATACGACCTAACGTACTGCCTTGGTTAGGCGCTCGCACAACTAAATTAGGATCAGTACCGCAGCAATCTACCAGCTTTTGCGCACCTATCTTCTTAATGAGATCTTCCTGTTCATAATTCCAGTAATCAACACCAATACTAAAGTCTTCAGTGGCTTGCCATACTACCCCTAAGTTATAGTTTTCAGACTCTTCAGGTTGCAAGTTTTTGTTACCAGAGACAATAGCAGTATACTCATAAGGGCTACAGTCATCATCTGCACCAGTTTGGCGACAACGTTCTCGGTCAATCACACTTGGTGATTCGTCAGTCCGGCCAAGATGTAGCTGGACTAACGAAGGCGCTCTAAATGCAGTACCCCATGAACCACGCACAACTAAACTATCCAGAGGCGCCCATCGGAATGCCACTTTTGGATCTGTAGTGGTACCAAAGTCACTGTAATCTTCATAACGTAAGGCTAATTGTAACTCTAGCGTGTCAAGTAGCGGTACACTAAACTCCGCAAAAATTGCTGTGTTATCACGATCACCATTCGCTTGGGTCGCTTCAGTACCGAAGATTTCTCCTCGAATATACTGGCTATCAGGGTTGTCTTCTATTTTCTCATAGCGATGTTCAAAGCCAAATGCAGCTGCAACATAACCTGCACCAAGTTCAAATAATTCACCTGACACCGTACCGTCTAGTGACTGCATTGTTGATGCACCGTAACGTGTTGTCGTTGTTTCAAAAAATGCCAGTCCCGCTTCTGTGTTAGTACTTGGTTCAAATGGATTCCATAGCCCTTCATCAATTGCTTGTTGTGCTCTTATTTTGTTAGGGAAACCATCAAAGCCTTTCTCTACTGCACTTGAGCGAATCGCCGAGTAAGCAATTTCCCATGACCAAGCTTGCCACTCACCACGTGCACCAAGTACTGCACGATAATACTCTGAATCAACATCTTTCTTACGATTACCTATATCCACAGTACGGCGGCGCATTGAAATATCTACACCATGTAAAAAGTGGTCCGGATCGTTAAATAGTGGGTGGTTTGGGTTGTCACCATCCATAAATAACTCAGTGAAGCTTGGAGAGCCTGCACCTTGAATAAAGGTTGATGTATGTTGAGCTGAGATTTCTGCAAATCCCTCAACCCCATCCATAATTTCTTGCACGCCATTGTAGTTAAAACTAATACGCTCTGTGGAAGGGATAGCAGTCATATGTGACGCAAAGTCATAGCGACAAATATTGCCAATATCTAGCGCAGGATCGCAGGTATCGTTACCCCAAATATCAGCAAAAGTTGTTTGTCTCACTTGAGTGCCATCATCTTCAGTACGGACGACTGGCAGTCTTGCCCACTGCTCATCCGTTAGCATACTTTTGACTACCTCAACACTGCCCGGATAACCCGCCGAACTTAGGGAGTTATTTCCTCCTCTAAAGCGTTGATCTGCAGATGCTGTATAGTCCCGATCAGCATAAGTTAAGTGGCCACGCTTAAAGTAATCCAGTGAAAAGTTATGATGACCATTTTGCGTTGACGATCCCCACAAAATAGTAAAGTTTTGCTCATCAGCGCCACCATCAGCAGTGTCTGATAGCTTAGCTGCAACTTCAAACCCGTCTATGTCATCGCGTAAAATAATATTAATTACACCTGCAACCGCATCAGAGCCGTACGTTGCTGAAGCACCGTCTTTTAAAATATCAATACGTTTTACCGATGATACTGGTATGGTATTCAAATCAACAAATGACGTTTCAATGTCTTTTGCAAATGGACTGACTGCAACACGTCGGCCATTTATAAGCACCAATGTCGATGACGCTCCTAACCCTCTAAGTGCCACACTAGAGCCGCCATTAGCGGTATCATCGCTCGAGTTACCTTGAGTACTGAATGTACCAGCACCGGATACCGGTAATTTTTGTAATGCACCGATGAGATCTGTTGATCCTGTTGATGCAAGATCCGCAGCAGATAAACTTTGGATAGGTGAAGGGCCTTCGAGATCTGTACGCTTAATATGTGAACCTGTCACTTCAATACGTTCTACTTGTTCTGTTTCTTCAGCGTTAACTTGTTGATTCATGCCGATTAACACTGCTATGGAGAGCGCACTGAGTGGTAATTTATAGGTCATCCTGTTTCCCCTTAAGTTAATAATTACTCTGTAGTTTTTTTAATAATCAAGCCATTATTAACACACCATTGAAACTTTAACAACGCATTTATTTAACATTAAGTTTCCATTTAAGGGTTGTACCTACAACTATACAAGATGAATGACAAGATTAATTAGATATTGATATTATTGATAAAAAAACAATAAAAATATCAGCTAAAAAGGGGAGTGCTCAATACCATAAACTTCATTAAGCTTGCTATTTTGAGGCGAGAAAATCTTGTCGATAATACCACTTCCGCGCCCTACTCTCGCTGAAGTACCTTTCCCCCTCTAGGCAAGGCAAATTCACTTCCAATAGCTAGCTATTGGAAGTGAATTCATCGCAGTTAGCACTAAAACTGGCTACTAGAAAGGCATTCTTTATCCGCAGATCAGGTTATTTAGTTGTTACATAAGAAATTTTTAACGCAGTTAACGTCTGATTTGCTTCTTCAAACTGAGCAGGCAAGTATTAAAGCTAATGGGTATAAGGCAAACTTGGAAACGGGCACCACATTGCTTACTTATGTGACGTTTGGAATTACTGAGTTTTTTGGTGTGATAACATGAGTAAGGGAAAGTTCACTGCGTTTTTGTGCTATACCTGGCAACACAGTGAACGTGACATATCTATACTTAAAATTAGTGTTACAACGCGAGCCAAGGTTGAACTGATTTAATATCCGCTGCGTTTGCAAAAGGCGCTGTATTATGCTCCCAGCTTGATGGAATGCTAATTTGGCAGTTCTGCGTATTACACTGTGTGGCTGTACTTTTTAAAGCCGCATCATCGTTAAATGTAACGATCACCCCTTTATGCTCTGGTAAAAGGAAGGATAGTAAGTGCTTAATAAAGAAACCTGACAGATCTGCTAATAAGGATTCAAATTCCATCTGCATCTTGTATAAATCAGACCTGCTAATAGAGTCGGCGTGAAATAGCTCTGCCTCTATTTGCATTTTTAGCTGGCATTCTGTATTGCCACCTTGGGTATCAATAATGACTTTCGCTTTATCCTTATCAAGCGCTTTGTCAAACGGCAACAATAATTGTGCTTCTTCAGTAAACGATAGCTGAAAATTGGCCGATTCTGTCACAATGTTACCACTACTAATTTGGCAAGGCTGCATGCTTACGGTGTCGACTAAATAAAAGCCAACTCGAGCAAACTCAAACTCGCCTTTATTCACGACTTTTAGGCGGTCATAAAAACTATCATAAGAAAATGTCACGGTACTAGCAAAAGCAAACGAGCTCCACCAAGTAACCAAAAGCGCCACCGCCACCACTAGTTTATTCTTCATCAAAATACGCTCTGTTGTGTCTGATCATATCATTTAGTTCACTAACATAATCTTCGCCTCGCTCTGAGTAGCTAAGCAAACCAGCGGTTAGTGCCGTTGCTTCTATAGGTACTTTTTCGGCTCTCAAGCCTGCACGTACTCCTCTTAACTTCTTGTACGCTTCATGCGTATTGATATTTCTAAAATAAGATTTAACAGCTGCACGTACTGACTTGAATGCACGAACTTCATGCTCAGCCTCATCAGCACGGCGCTTTGGGATCATACCGCAGCCTTTGGTGTAACACCATTGTCCAAAAAAATTTAACCCGATCCGCGCGAACCGAGAAGTTCCCCATGCCGATTCATTAGCCGCTTGCATTAATGCTAGCTCTTTTGGAATGATATCAACTCGACGCAGTGCTTTTTTTAATGACGCTTCATTGATTTTCTCATTTTTTAAATCGTATTTAGAGAAAATAACAGCAACTTTTTCAACCTGTTTACGTGTCAGTGTTTCGCCAAATTGTAACATCATCAGCGCGATATCAAGTGTTGCACGTTGCTCCAAAATCAGCTTGTTTTCAGCCTCAACATGAGGCTTGATAAAATCAAAAAACGCTTTCTTCTTTGCTTGAATATCTTTAATGGCTGAAAAGTTGGGTAACTTGATACTGTGAAGTGGCTTTTCAGGCACTACTTTAACAATCTCAATTTCTTCCTCATCATTTTCTACAGGTGTAAATTGAGGCTCTGGCTCTTGTAGAAACGGATAGATGAGCGCCCAAACCGTCACTAACGCAACCAATAGTTTAATTAATTTTACTTGCATACCTACTCCCCATTGCGACGCTGTTCTAAAGCAGAGCCTATCTCCTTATTACTCTCAGAACCTTGCTATGATCTACACATAATAATTACTTTCTTCTGTTACTATTTGGTGTAGATACACTTAATACGTCATAATTTACAGTATTCAAAATAGCGGCCGATAATATCAAAAGCTGCAATTAAACGCGAATTTTCGTGCAGTTATCGTACAAAGTTTAGACGACATCTTGAATTTAAGAAAAAGGAACAAGTAGTATGATGGTTAACGCTTGGCAGCAGCGGCTTTTAGAGCAGAAAAAGAATAGGCCTCATGACAATCGCTCGGCATGGCAGGTAGATCGCTCGAGAATAATCCATGCAGCAGCTTTTAGGCGCTTACAAGCTAAAACCCAAATCATGGCCATAGGCGTAAATGATTTTTATCGAACACGACTAACCCACTCGTTGGAGGTATCACAAATAGGAAGCGGGTTACTGCGTCACTTGAGAAAGCATCACCCTGAATTTGAACACTTTCCTTCAACCAGTCTGATTGAGACGTTATGTCTAGCTCACGATATTGGTCATCCACCTTTTGGTCACGGCGGTGAGATAGCACTTAATTATCTAATGCGTGATAACGGAGGATTTGAGGGAAACGCTCAGACCTTGCGTATTGTTACAAAGTTGGAGCCTTATACCAAAGGTTTTGGCATGAACTTAACACGCCGCACCTTACTCGGATTTATTAAATATCCTGCATTAATCGACACACTCTGGTATCACCAACCAACGCAAACACAAAGTCGAAAATATATACTCTCGAGTGATTGGCTGCCAGCAAAAGGGATCTATCAATGTGACGAATCTGTATTTGACTGGATCCTCTCTCCATTTTCTCAAAACGACCAGACAAAGCTGCAAGAAACTGAGATGAAAGACTCCTTCCGTCGTAAGACTAAGTTTAAGTCGTTAGATTGTGCGATAATGGAATACGCTGACGACATCGCCTATGCGGTTCATGATTTAGAGGATGCGATTGCAACCGAAACACTCAACGAGGCCGAGTGGCATAATTTTGCGCTTCCTGAATTACATAAACTAGATTCAGCTTGGCTAAAGAATAATCTTGATAGGATCACACAGAGCCTTTTTTCAGAAGATGAATCACAGCGTAAAGACACAATTGGTGAACTGGTAAACCTGTTTATTGTGCACTGTAAACTCACCGTCCAAGACTCAGATTTTGACTCAGCATTGCTCCATTTCACCGTTGAGATGGACTCCGAGTTTCAACAGATACTGCAAGTATTAAAGCTGTTTGTATATCAGAGACTTATTCGTGAGCCTAAAATGCAGCAAATCGAATTTAGTGGTCAAAACCTGCTTATTGATTTATTTGAAGTGTTTGCCAGTGATCCCATGCGTTTATTACCCTACACGACTCAAGCACTCTACCAAGAAGCAAGAGATGATACGCAGCAAATGCGCGTTTTGGCAGACTATCTCGGTGGTATGTCAGATGAGTATGCACGAAAAACACATCAGCGTTTATTTACTGGAGAGCGATAGTAATACCGATTAGCTTAATTAAGTGGTCTAAAACCCGATAGTTGAGGCAAGCGTGGGCAGTTGCAAAGGTAATCATTCGCAAAGTTGCGTAACAAATTGCATAGCCTACATTTGCCTGCCCAGCACATTTAGTAAAAGCTTCTCCCCTTGCAAGGTAGAACGAAAACTATTTACTTTCTGCGCTTAGCTCGTGTACCAAGAATACGCTTTTTATCCCGTTGCTTTTTGGACTTACAGGAGTTGCGGCGAGAATCTTTAGGCTCTTTGGTTAAATCAGGCTCATAGCCAGGAAGCCATTGCGGCGCAAATCGTTCATCTAAGAAAATTTCTATTTCTTCCAGCAGCCATTGTTCATCAATACTCACAAGTGAAATAGCTTGACCATTTTGCCCGGCGCGACCGCTGCGACCGATACGGTGCACATAGTCTTCTGCAACATAGGGTAATTCTGCATTGAAAACATAGTTTAGTGAGTCAATATCAATGCCACGAGCTGCTACGTCTGTTGCAACTAAGACACGAATTTCGCCTGACTTGAATTGAGATAGTGCTTTATCGCGCGCGCCTTGAGACTTATCACCGTGGATGGCGGCAGTTTTAAGGCCATCTTTATTTAACTCTTTGGCGTAGTTATCAGCACTATTTTTTGTGCGCGTAAATACCAGTACCTGATGCCAATTATTTTTGCCAATCAGATGAGAAATAAGTTCACGTTTGCGGTCTTCGTCTACTGAATAGAAAATTTGTGTAACGGTGCTCGCGGTACTATTTTGGGTTTCAACACCCACTCGTTTAGGATTATTCAACCAAGGTTTTACTTGGGATAGCACAGTATCGTCAACCGTTGCTGAAAATAGTAGAGTTTGACGCTCACGCGGCATGGTACGCATGATCCGCTTAATTTCACCCATAAAGCCCATATCTAACATGCGATCGGCTTCATCAAAAACCAAATGTTGAATATTCTTGAGCGTTAAAGTGCCCTTTATTAAATGATCGAGTAAACGTCCAGGCGTAGCAACAACAATATCCACTCCTGCCTTCAACCGCTTTTCTTGAGGACCGATATTCGCCCCTCCATATAAACACACAACATTCAAGTGAGAATGGCTCAGCAATTTCTCCGTGTGTTCAGCCACTTGCTGCGCAAGCTCACGAGTGGGTGTTAACACCAGAGTTCTGACTGATTTTTCACTCTTTACACAGGCACTTAGCATACGATGCAAAATCGGAAGCATAAAAGCGGCGGTCTTACCGGTTCCAGTTTGAGCACTTGCTATGAGATCATTACCACTTAAGATCTGTGGAATACTCTTTTGTTGAATAGGTGTCGGCGACTCAAATCCAAGCTCAGTAATCGCGCTTAGAAGTTCTGGGTGAAGTTGTAATTCGTTAAATGTCATTAATTGCCAATGGTATAATTGTGCTGATAATTAGCAGATTATAACAAAAAAACGAATGCTCGATGCACCTTGTAACACGCTGCATTTATCTATGTTGACTTTTTCACCAGCCAGTTTTACCTTCGATGATTAGACTTTCTAGTTTTCAGTAACGAAGCTAGCATAACAGTTCAGTTTTATAGGGATATATTCATGAAAACGCAAAATTTTAGACGGATATTATTTTACTGTGCCATAGTCGCACTTTTGCCGCTTTTAGGATTAATCCTCGCCGAATTGTTCACAAGTATTTTAAAGTGTAACGTATCACAAAGAGAGACATCAAACTGCTCAGTAGCAGGAGTTGATATAGGCATGATTTTAGCAGTGCTTTACACCGGCGGCTGGGTAGGCTTAGTTACGACTCCCATCGCGGCGATATTAGCGCTTCTGTTACACCTAAAAACACAGTAGGAAAACACTGCTTTTACGTCCTACTCTCGCTAAGGTATCTAAATCCTCTAGGCAAGGCGAATTTACGCATCAATAGTCGGCCATTGGAAGTGAACTCAACACAGTTAACGCTAAAACTGGCTGTTAGAAAGACATTAATTATTCGCAGCTCAGATTAATTACAAAAAAGTAGGCTGCAAACATTGTTTACAGCCCGCCTGCACTCGCTTAATCTAGCGCATTTTCTACTTTATTAAAGAGTGTTGTAATTGCTTTACTTGGCTCTTTTGTCACTAAGCTAACCACAATAATTGCAGCTGTTGCGACGACAAAGCCCGGAACAATTTCATATAGTGTCGCACTAAGCGGCTCACCGTTATAAGTAAATGGTCCGTAGATCCAAACCAATACTGTCACTGCGCCTGAAATCATACCGGCAAGGGCACCCGCAAAATTCATACGAGACCAGAACAAACTAAGCAATACAAGTGGACCAAATGCTGCACCAAACCCTGCCCACGCATTACTTACTAAATCTAAAATTGAGCTATCTCTGTCATATGCTAAATAAATCGCAGCTAGCGCTACAACCACAACACTAATACGACCAACCAGCACTAACTCTTTATCTGTGGCTGCTCTGTGAATAAAAATCTTATAAAAGTCTTCTGTTAATGAGCTCGAGCTAACCAACAACTGAGATGAGATTGTACTCATTATTGCCGCTAGAATTGCTGCTAACAAGAAGCCAGCAATCAGGGGGTGGAAAAGTAGTTGAGACAAAATTAAGAAGATGGTTTCTGCATCTTCCACTACAATGCCCTTTTCGTGAGCATAAGCTGCGCCGAATAAACCAGTACCAACCGCACCTAAAGCTGCAACTATCATCCAAGTCATTCCGATCCGACGTGCTGTAGGCATATTTTTTACGCTTCGAACTGACATAAAACGTACGATAATATGTGGTTGACCAAAATAGCCAAGACCCCAAGACATCGCAGAAACAATACCAATTGCGCCCGCTGAACCAATCCAAGTTAACATGGTTGGGTTTAATTCATTCAGGGTTTGCCCAAGAGGGTTATCCAATAGCGAGAAGGTTACCAGTGGCACCAAGATAAGAGCAATAAACATGATGCAGCCTTGAACAAAGTCGGTCAGACTAACTGCCAAAAAGCCACCAAATAACGTATAAAGAACGACTACCCCAGTAGTAATATACATTCCGCTTTCATAGCTAAGTCCAAATGAGCTTTCAAACAACTTACCACCAGCAACTACACCCGATGAGGTGTAAAGCGTGAAGAATATGATGATAACCAAAGCCGACACAATTCTTAGTGCATTACCCTTGTCCTCAAAACGATTGGCAAAGTAGTCAGGGATTGTTACTGCATCATTGGCATACTCTGTATAAACCCTTAGACGTGGTGCAACCAGTAAATAGTTTAACCATGCCCCAATCACAAGGCCAATTGCAATCCATGTACTACTGAATCCAGTTAAGAACATCGCACCGGGCAGACCCATCAAAATCCAGCCACTCATGTCTGAAGCACCTGCTGACAATGCCGCTACGCTAGGGGGTAAGCTGCGACCACCCAGCATATAACCTGACACATCACTGGTGGACTTTTTATATGCGTACAACCCTATTCCCAACATTGCAATGAAGTAAAGTGCAAGTGAGATTATCGTACCTATCTCCAATTTAGCCTCCTAAGTAAGTTGGGCTCTTCTCCAAATGTGAGCTTTATAGTGCTCAATTGTTTGATTTATAACTCACTTTGAATAAAAGCCAAAACATAAAGGATCACTATAACATGCTGCTACTTCTCACCCAACCTCCTGAGACCAGTGTACTTTGCTATATCTTCCTTTGAAGCGTTCAGGGATCTGACGTTTGGATGCAAAATGAGCTGACTCTTCATTTTTAGTCACTGAAGGTTACTCTATGATCTAGCCAGCACACTTTGAAGGTGATGACGCGCTTTCAGCGTGAGGTTTACACATTTGGCTAGTGCATACTTTACTCAATCATTACAAACTATGTTTCCCTGCGTGACCTCGTAGCACTTTTACCTTATATTAAAGCCAATATCATTTTGTTTGGACGGTAGTATTTATGTATTTTTACACGGCTCGTCAGCCCATTTTTAATGTCCAAAGGGAGTTGATTGGCTACGAACTATTATTCAGAGACAGTCTGAATAATGTATTTCCCGAGATAGATGGCGATGAGGCCACAAGCCGCCTGATTGAAGGCAGCCAGTTCACTTTTGGTCTTGATGATTTGACCAATCAACACCCTGCCTATATTAACTTTACGCTGGAAACTTTATCCAAAGGTTACGCCCAAATGCTATCCCCAGAGCAGGTCGTTGTGGAAATACTGGAAACAGTACAGCCAGGAAAAAGACTGCTCGCACACGTTAAAGAACTAAAAGAAAAAGGTTATACACTCGCATTAGACGATTACCAACACCAAAATGTATGGCGGCATTTTTTTCCTTATGTTGATCAAATAAAAGTCGACTTTCTCTCTACCAGCACAGACCAAATCAATATCATCAAAGCAGCAATTAAAGATTTCCCTAACATTGACTTAGTTGCCGAAAAAGTAGAAACATACGAACAATTTGAATTGGCTAAATCTCTTGGCTTTAAATTCTTTCAAGGCTTCTTTTTTGCTAAACCAGAAATGGTAAAAACCAAAGCATTAGCGCCTTCAGAACTTGCAATGGCGGAGCTTTTGTATGAAACGTCAAGTGTCGAGCCTGATCTTGCACGAATTACGCAAGTGTTTGAGCGTGATGTGAATCTTAGTTATAAGTTATTGCGCTACGCCAACAGCGCTGTGTTTAAACGTAGAGCTGAGATTTCAACAATAAAACAAGCATTAGTTGTACTGGGTAGCATCGAGTTAAAGCGTCTTATTTCATTGCTTTTTGCATCGCAACTTAACACTGAAAAACCAAAAGAACTACTGTCTCTTTCATTACTACGAGCTCACTTTATGGAAGCCGTTGCCACCAAAGCTGGCAAAGTTTCTGATACAGGCAGTGCATTTCTTATTGGCATGATGTCACTTATGGATGCAATATTGGATGATGAAATGGCAACACTCTTGACTAAACTGCCATTATCTCAAGAGATAAAGGCCACACTGCTGAAAAAGCCAAGTCAGTTTGGTATTTACTTAGATCTTGCAGAATCAATGGAAAAAGGAGATTGGGATAATGTTGAAACTGTCTCAAAACCTTTGGGAGTCTCACCTGAGCGCATTGCCCAGCTATATCAATCGTCGCAGTTATGGAGTGACACCCAAATAAAAGCCATTGAGTAATATGCAGCGGACTGCGACAATCTGTCGCATCCCACTACCATCATGAAAGCGATAAAATAAGCTCACAAAAACAATGGACTAATGTGAACTTATGAAACGCACGCTACTTTCTCTCAGTATTCTTTCTCTTTCATCGACAGCCAGTGCAGATGAAATAGAAAGAATTGTTATTATTGCTCCAATGCAAACACCGCTCACCCTCTCCACTGATACCAAAGCGGTACGCCAGCCTCTCCCAGCACAAGATGGTGCCGATTTACTGTCTTCTATTTCTGGTTTCTCTTTGGTTAAAAAAGGTGGCGCAAGCTCAGATCCGGTATTTAGAGGCATGGCTGGTTCAAGAATTGCAATTATCGCCAATAATGGACAAACGCTTGGTGGCTGTGGCAATCGAATGGATCCTCCTACCGCTTATATTACCCCTCAATCATATGACACTTTAAAAGTAATAAAAGGGCCTCAAACCGTTCTTTATGGTCCAGGTAATAGTGCAGCAACGGTTGTTTTCGAACGTGAAACTGATCGTTTGGATAAATCAGAAATAGTAGGTTTTGCAAATGCTGTGGTATCTAGCCAAGGTCGCCATAGCGTAAATTCAGATATTAAAGTTGGCAATCAAAATGGTTATGCACGTGTCGCAGCGAATTATAGCGACGCCGATGACTACGAGGACGGCAGTGGAGTCGATGTTCACTCAGCCTATGAACGGTGGAATATAGATACAGAGTTTGCCTACACACCTGATGATGACTCATTTTATTCCTTAACTTATGGCGTGAGTGATGGTGAAGTTGCCTATGCAGATCGTATGATGGATGGCAGCTTATTTGACCGAGAAAATATAGGTCTGAATATTAAATTATCTGCTTTGTCTGAAATGGTTGATGAGCTGAAATTTAATGCCTATTACAACTATGTTGATCACATCATGGACAATCATAGCTTGCGTCAATTCGTCCCCAACATGATGATGAAAAAGCCAACTTCTTCTAACCCTGATCGAAAAACATATGGTGCAAAGCTGACACTCACTTCGGATATCAACAGCAAACATACATTTATTTATGGGTTAGACTATCAAGAAAACGAACACCGCAACAGGATCAGTCGTGATCAGTATAATAGTCCAGTAGAGACAATGCCTCGTCAACTTGACGCTGAGTTTAGGCAGTTAGGTATGTTTGCTGAGTTCGAGTATGAATTAAGCAATACAAGCCAATGGGTAACGGGACTTCGCATTGATGATTGGAAAAGTGAGGATCACCGCACCATGATAAGTGCGATGATGACAATGAAACCTAACCCAACAGCGAATCAAACAAGAGAAGACACCTTATATAGTGGCTTTACTCGCTATCAAGCGCAATCTGAAAACAGTAGCTACTTTATTGGTTTAGGAAGAACCGAGCGTTTTCCAGACTACTGGGAAGTGGTTGGCAGCAATAGAGGCAGTGAAACAGCCATTTCGGCTTTTAATGTCGAAACAGAAAAGACAACGCAATTAGATGTTGGCGTTGTTCATCAATTTAAAGACATTAATCTCAGTGCCTCTGCATTTTATAATCAAATTGATGACTATTTGTTGATTGACAATATGTTCAAAAAAATGAATATGACTTCAAAAGTGACGCGTAATATTGATGCTGAAACATTCGGCTTTGAAGCGGAAATAAGATGGCAAGTCAGTAAGGCACTACAATTAACCAGCAGCCTTGATTATGTTAAAGGTAACAATTTGACCGATAATACAGCACTGGCACAGCAGCCGCCTTTGCAACTGCGATTTGCCGCAGCGCAGGAGCTGTCAGACAAATGGCAAATAGGTGGTCTTGTACGACTTGTTAAGCGCCAACACAGAATCGCTATTGGGCAAGGCAATATTGCCGGGCAAGATACATCAACCACAGCCGGTTTTGGTACTTTCGCATTAAATACTAGCTATCAATATAACAGTGCTATTCAGCTCAGTGCCGGTATTGACAACTTACTTGATAAAACATACGCAGAACATTTGAGCCGCTCTGGTGCTGCGGTAAGTGGCTATGAGCAAATAGCGAGGATCAACGAGCCTGGTAGAACATGGTGGGCAAACTTGAACTGGCGATTTTAATTGACCTAATATAGGTGCTCATTCGTCTATGCTCTGCTACAAGATATATAGTTATACGTATTAAAAGGTAATAATACCAATTTGACTTAATACTTGCTCAATTTGAAGGAGTAAATCTGAAAATATAAAGGTCGGCATTAGCCGACCTTTATATTTACTAGCTTAGTCCATTGCTCCAGTTTGCTTAATTAAGCGGCCTCTTTTGAGCAAGTGTTAAGAAAACAATATAGCTATAAGTTTTCTAAAAAGTTTTCATCAAAATCATCAGGCTCTTCCTCTAGCGGAGGGTTACCATCATATAGCTCATACAATTGACGCTGATAGTAAACATCTTTTAAGAATGTATATGGGTCTAATGATTCATTTAATAACTTTTCTTGCGACATCAATGCCGCTCTGGCCTCCACTGCCCGTAGCGCAAATACCAGTATAGTTTGCGGCGTACTGAGCGCAATTTCAGGCAACACTAGATTATCGACTACATCACCTGTTAAATTTCTTGCTGTGGTAGGTCCCATGCCTGGCACCATAATATAGGCACCATCACCTACTCCCCACACGCCAAGGGTTTGGCCAAAGTCTTCATCTTTCAACTCCAGTCCGAGTGTTTTTGCTACATCAAATAGACCAAAAATACCAACGGTTGAATTGACCAAAAATCTAGCTACATTTATGGCCATGTGATCTGGCTTACCTTGCAGCGCAGCATTCACCGCGTCAGTCGGCGCGGCAATATTTGTCGTAAAGTTGACAATACTACTTCGCACAGGCGCAGGGGTAACTGACACATACCCCTTAGCCACTGGGCGCAAAATATAAGCATCTAAAACATCCATATTAAAATCATATAGAGGTCGATTAATAGATTGTAATGGATCTCGTGGATCTTTTTTCTCTTCTGGTACCTGTGCACAACCAATGACGGTGAGTGCTAGTAAACCTGTGAGCACAACTTTAAGCATTTATTTCCCTGTATTTGTTAAGACACGACTAATCTCGACATTAACCTGACTGCCACCTTGTTTTAGTTCTATCACATTTGAAACCCCTTCCAGCTCACCATCTGATGGCATCACCGAACCGTCATTAGAAATGCGTGCGGTAACTGTAACGTGAGAAAAGTTAGATAAGGTTAATTCAGGCATCATTGCCATACTATCATCCAGAGCAACCGTGATTGGCAAGTTAAAGTTTGTAATTTTCGCCACAGCTAATGGCATCGCTGGACCATTTTGCGCTTTTGCAAAAACAAATAACGTGCTTCCTGACGGAATGTCGCCTTGTAACGCCTCGGCAATAGTAACTGTAGCGTTAATGCTCGCCGCACTATTTACAGCTTCTGGCTCTTGCTGCCCAAGCCTTTGTTCAAGCTCCGCAATACGACCGGCTATCATCTGATAACGAGGATCGTCTTGCGTTAGCTGTGCCATCAGCACTTCAAACGCTGCTTTAGACTCTGCCCAGTCCTGACGTTCATAGGCGATAAGTGCCAAAAGGCTAATGGCATCAATGTTCGTAGGCTCCGAATTCAGGACTTTTGAAAGCATCTTGGCTGCGCGGTTCATGCTCTGCTCTGACCCTTCAATCAACAATGCCTGGCTGTAATTAACTAAGACATTATTATTATCAGGCTGCATTACTAACGCTTTATCAAAAGCTTGCGTTGCCATTTCAAAGTCACCCAACGACATTGCCACACGCCCCAGTAACATCCACGCCACTGCATCATCACCGGCAGTGGCAAGTTTTGTTCTAAGCCCTAGAGCAAAAGCTTGTAGCTCATTAGCATTTAACGGCTCACCAGTTTGCATTACAGCTCGCTCGCCATACTCTGGAAGATTTTCAATAGCTTCATTCCAGTTAGCGATTTGTCTATGGCTACCTGTGTAGTAGTAAAAAATCGCTGTTACAAGCACCATAAACGCGATCCCCGTGACCGCTAAAACTCGATTATCACCACGACTTGTTAATGATTGCTCAGGAGACAGCTCATTGAGTAATCTGCGTTTTAACTCGATCACTGATTCATGATAACTATCTTTTTCTATTCGTTGATTAGCAAGCTCATCTTCGAGCTCTTCTAGCCTCTGATGGAAAATACCAATACGCTCGGCATTGGCGTCATCATCAACCACTACCTTTCTCTCTTTTTTGATAAAAGGAAAAACGACGAACAAACCAGCAAAAACACTAAGAAGCAGAAATAAAAACCACATTTGTGTTAAATCGGTTGAAAATTCACTCACAGCTCACGCTCCTGACGTTGATATTGGTTAATAAGCTCAGCGAGTTTTTGTTCATCAGTAGCATTCCAATCCTGCTTTTTCGCTGCACGCTTTTGGCGAAATACAATAAAGCCAAAGCCAAGCACAATAATCACGACAGGTAGTACCCAAAGCACAATGGTTGCAGGCGTGACAGGTGGTTGGTAATGCACAAAATAGCCATATCTGTCTATCATAAAGTCAATCACGTCTTGCTTAGACTTACCTTCGTTCACTAAAGTGATCACTTTATCGCGCAAGTCTTTAGCCACAACAGCATCCGAATCTGCAATATTTTGATTTTGACACTTAGGACAACGCAGTTCATGGGTTAGTTCTCGAAACGTTTGCGCTCGCTCTGGAGTCGCAAAGTTGTACTTATCTTCTGCGGCCTCGCTTGCAAAACCTACGAACATAAACACAATTAGGATAAGGTATTTCATTGTGTTAACTCCTGATAGATTGGAGCAAACTTGCTGCGCCACACACGTTCATTAATATCGCCTGTGTGATGCAGTAAGATCTTACCGTTTTTGTCTACTAGAAAAGTTTCTGGGGCTCCCGAAACGCCCAAATCAAGTGCCAAAGAGCGCTCCAAGTCAAGGATATTGAATTGATAAGGGTCACCTGCACGACTCAGCATGCTAGTTACATCTGCCCTTAACGCATTAATGTCGAATTGATCGCCAAAGTCCGGGTCATACGCCTGTTCATAATACAGGCCGATGATCCTCACACCTCGCTCTCTTAGCTCTGTCAGATAGCCAAGCTCTGCGATACATGTTGGGCACCATGTGCCCCAAACATTCATAAGGTATACCTCACCTTTGAGTGAGTCAGCTGTCCAGACTTTGTTACTATCCATTAAGTCTGGTAAAGCAAACTCAGGCATCGTTTGCCCAAGTCGACCTGTCTGAAGCTCTCTCGGATTTCCAAATAAGCCTTGATATAAAAATACACACAAGAAGATAAAGATTAAAAAAGGCACTAAACCTAATAATTTACGGTTCATATTAAGCCTCCTGCTGTTGCGGCTTTTTTACGCGGCCACGGTATCGTTTATCTGCAAGTACAATAAACCCAGCAAATGAAATAAGTAAACCACCAAGCCACATCCACCTGACATAGGGTTTGTGATAAATCCTGAGTGACCATGCACCTGCCGACAATGGTTCTCCGAGTGCGAGGTACAAGTCACGGAAAAAGCCATCATCTATCGCAGCTTCAGTCATAAACTGCATACCAATATCATAACGGCGTTTTTCTGCGTACAGCTTAGTAACTTTCTCGCCATCTTTGAATACTGTCACGACCCCTGCGTGACCACCGTAATTTGGCCCTCTAATTTCTTTTACGCCGTCAAAGCGGTATTCGTACTCATTTAACATTGCCGTTTCGCCTGGTTTCATACTAACAGAGCGTTCTACCGAGTATGCCGAGGTTAACGTAACGGATGCGATAACAAATGCGATACCAACATGACCAAGTACCATTGCCCAATAGCTCAGCCCAAGCTTTTTAAGTCCGACAGTTAGACTCGAATGAACCGACACTTTGCTAAATAAGTCAGTCGCAGTCGCAATAAAGATCCACACAGCCAATGCAGTAGCAACAAAAGTAAGGGGAGCAACTACTTCAAAGCTTGAGAATAACCATGCAGTGGTGATGACTAAAGTAGCGAACAATAGTACTACCCACTTTTTAACTAGCGGTGGCATTTTATTTTGCTTCCAACGTAACATTGGCGCTATGCCAAGCAAAATAGCAAATGGCACGGTCAATATTGCAAACATCTGATTAAAGAAAGGGACTCCAATCGAAATGGAACCTAAACCTAATTCTTTATGGATCATAGGCAAAAGTGTTCCAAGTAGCACAATAAGAGTCGCTACGACCAAAAAGATGTTATTGACCCAAAGCGTTACTTCTCTTGAAATAAACTGGTATCTGCCTTCACTGTAAACTTGCGAAACTCGGGTTGCATATAAGGCTAGACTCCCCCCAACCACCACGGCCAAGAAAGATAGAATAAATAAACCTCTATCAGGATCAGTTGCAAACGCATGCACCGATACGATAATACCTGAGCGAACAATAAACGTACCGAGTAAGCATAAACTAAATGCAGTAATGGCAAGAAGTACCGTCCAAGACTTAAACACACCCCGTTTTTCTGTTACCGACAATGAATGCAGTAACGCTGTTGCGACAAGCCATGGCATTAACGATGCGTTCTCTACTGGATCCCAGAACCACCAGCCTCCCCAGCCTAACTCTGAGTATGCCCACCAGCTACCAATGGTGATACCTAAAGTTAAAAAGCCCCATGCAGCCATCGTCCACGGACGAGACCATTTAGCCCACGTATTGTCCAGCTTACCTGTTAACAATGCGGCGATTGCAAAAGAAAAGGATACTGATAAGCCAACATAGCCCATATACAACAAAGGTGGATGAATAATCATACCTGGGTCTTGTAACAATGGATTTAAGTCGCGGCCTTCTACAGGGAAATAAGGTAATAAACGTTCAAAAGGGCTAGACATCCATAGGGTATAAAGCATAAAGCCTACACCTAAAAAGCCTAATACGCCCAATACTCTGGCTCGAAGCACCCAAGGCAGTGATTTAGACATAACTGCGACCAACATGGTCCAAACTGACTGCATCACTAACCAAAGTAGAATAGCGCCCTCGTGCCCACCCCAAGTAGAGGTAATTTTATAGTACCAAGGCAAACTACTACTTGAATGATGGGCAACATAAGCCACGGTAAAGTCATCCATTAAGGTTATATAAATCAGTACCAAAAAGGAAAACACCACCAAAATACATTGACCAATGGCTAGTGAAGGCGCGGCTTTCATTAGCCTTAGATTGCCTGTGTATGCGCCCCATAACGGGAAAATACACAGTAGTAAACTCAACGACATCGCCAGAACTAAGGCGAAGTAACCTATTTCAGGGATCATCTTAGTTAGTTCTCGCTATTTAAATTATATTTTGGCTTTTCGTGCTTTATGCCTTTAACGGCTTCAGCAACTTCTGAAGGCATATACTCTTCATCGTGTTTTGCCAACACTTCAAATGCTTCAACCACATTGGTTTCAACCAAGGTTCCCTGTGCTACTATCCCTTGTCCCTCACGAAACAGATCAGGCAGAATACCGCGGTAACGTATAGTCACCATAGGTCCGGTATCAATCAGTTTAAACGACACATCTAGCGATGATTCATCTCGCTCAACAGAGCCCGGAACCACCATTCCACCAATGCGGAGTTTTTGTCCAATTTGAGGTTTTTCTTTAAGCTCACCTTTGCCTTCAACTAACTCACTAGGGGTGTAAAATAAATTGATATTTTCTTGCAGTGCATAGAGGGTTAAGCCAACCGATGCACCAATACCAAAGACAGCTGCAACGACGGCAAATAGTCTTTTTTTGCGTCTAGGATTCATGCTTGTGACTCCTCTTTTGCTTTTTTAATCCGTGCTTCTCGTGCCATTTGAGCTTTCACGGCTTGCTTGAGCTTTTTACCATCGGCAAGAGAGCTGACTAAGATGCCCACTAATATAAGCGCACATGAACCAAAGGACAGCCATACATAGAAACCATAGCCGCCCATTGCTAGAAATTCACTGAAGGATTCAAACTGCATAATTATCCCCTATTCACTAATTCACGTACCCAAGGACGATGCTGCTCACAACGCAAAATTTCATTCTTTAAGCGAATAAGCGTTACTACTCCCAGCACACCTGCAAAGGCGACAATATTAATTAGTAATGGCCATAACATAGATGGATCGATTGCTGATGTATCAAACTTTGTGATGGTAGAGCCTTGATGTAGCGTGTTCCACCATTCAACTGAAAAATGAATAATTGGTAAGTTAACTACACCAACTATTGCTAAAATACAGGCAGCTCTCCCCCCTGATTTTTTGTCTTCGAACGCATGATAAAGTGACAATACACCAAAATATAAAAATAACAGAATAAGCTCAGAGGTTAATCTGGCGTCCCACACCCACCAAGCGCCCCACATTGGTTTACCCCAAGCAGCTCCGGTAATTAATGCTATTGCAGTCATAGCTGCACCAACTGGCGCGATTGAGATAACTGCCAGCTCGGCGTTACGAATTTGCCACACCAAAGCAATAATGGCTGCTATGGCCATAGATGAATACGCACCCATTGACCAAATCGCTGAGGGCACATGAATAAAGATTATCCGGTAGCTGTCTTTTTGTTGATAATCTGCGGGCGCATAGGCAAGCCCCCAAACCCATCCAACAAGTAAACCCACTACCGCAATCACGGCAAAGTAAGGAAGCAAGGTGTTACACAATTGGTAAGCACGCTCCGCTTTGGCATAAGGATGTAACCACTTCCACATTTTAACTTACACTCACTCTTAAAGCTGACGATATGGCAATTGGTGCGGCGACAATGGCAACGGCAAGCATCGCACCAAGGATTGCAAGCTGACCGCCATAAGCAAGAGACATGCTACTGGTATCAATGGCGGATGTTGCAAAAATTAATACAGGGATATACAGCGGCAGGACTAGTAAGCTCATCAAAATTCCACCTTTTTGCAATGCAACGGTGAGTCCTGCCCCTATAGCTCCAATAAAACTTAACAAGGGTGTCCCAATTAATAAGGTTAACACTGTCGCGTTCAGGGACTGCGTTTCTAAATTCATTAACAATGCAAATAATGGCGCTAGTAGTACCATAGGTAGACCACTTACGGTCCAGTGTGCAGCCACTTTGGCAAGTACAGATAATGACAACGGATAAGGCGATGCTATCAATTGTTCTAGCGAGCCATCGTTATAGTCATCCCGAAATAGTTTATCTAGCCCTAACATAGTCGATAACAGGGCTGCTACCCAAATTATGCCCGGCGCAATTCTGGTAAGTAATGCAGGCTCTGGCCCAATCGCTAAAGGGAATAACGTGATGACAATCAGAAAAAATAGTAATGGGTTAACGATTTCAGCACGTTGCCTAAATGCGAGTGTCACATCTTTTGTATAAACGGATTTGAACGCTAACCAATATGAATGATGAGTCTGCATTACAAACGGTACTCCAATGTCAAAGTTTGTAACTGCGCGAAATGTGCGGTGAGATCTTGGTGTGTAGTCAGTAAAATTGCTCCGCCTGCATCGAGGTGGGACTGAAACTGGGTTTGCAACAAGGCAACACCTTTTTTATCTAATGCGGTAAATGGTTCGTCGAGTATCCACAATTTAGCTTTGTTCAGCCATAAACGAACCAAAGCAACACGACGCTGTTGACCCGCTGAAAGGGTACGCACCGGTACATCTTCAAGCCCTATTAGACCCAGCTTTGCCAACAGCTCATAAACCTCTTCTTCACTGGCTTTTGCACCATGTACTTGCAACCAATATTGGACATTTTCGTAGGCATTCAGTTGCTGATTAACACCCGTTTTATGACCAATAAACAACAGTTCAGCTGCAAATGAATCATAATCTTCTCGAATATCGGTATGGTTATATCGGATCTGACCTTCATCCGCTCTGGCAAAGCCCGCAATTATTCGTAACAGTGACGTTTTACCGGCACCATTTGGGCCTTCAACTTGCATGATCTGCCCCGAATGGAGAGTGAAACTTAATGAGTCAAACAAGCATCTATCTTGTTTGGTACAAGTGACGGTGTCTATCTCTAGCAAATCTGGGCTTCTCTTTACCTAAAATTGGGCGTTAGTCTAACATAATGGTATGGTAATACGAATAATCCGATGCGATCGATTAGCGAAAATTTGATTTAAAATAATGAATAAGCTGCCAATTACAACAAATACTACGACAGCATCTGTGATAAGCACAGATAATAGCGAAGTATCTAAATTAGACTTGACTAACAACCAGCCTTTTGCAGCAAAAAACATTCACATTAGCAATGATAAACTAAAGATGGATGTAGCAATTGACGGTCGCTGGCAAACTATCCAAATTGCGTTGAAACCACCAACTCAACCTAATCAGCTCCAAGAAGCGCAAGTTAGTATCGACGAAACAGGGAAAGTAGTTACTTTCCATACCCCAAAATTACAAGCTCAAGTCACATTGACGAGTCAGCTGTTTGATATTTTGGCGACACTTAAAGGCCAAACCAACAGTACAATTATTCAGTCTTCGGCAACTGTGCAGCCTGATTCCACATTGCGCATTAATTCCCTTGATTTGAAGGTACCGGTACCACACCCCGTCGCACAATTGCTCGCAAGTGAGAGCAAACTGTTTGCTAATCTAAGTACTCAACAAAGCAATACTCTTTTGCAAATAGTAAATCAATTTAGTGATCCTCTGTTTAGCACCACATTACCTAAATCAATGATTATTAAACTTATCTCTAGCCAGTTTAGCCCCATCAATGTAAAGCCTCTAGTCAACGGGGTAATGCTTAATATTAACGATCGCCCAATTAGCTTACCGAGGATCCCCAGTAATTGGCCACCTTCTTCAACATGGCAAAAAGGTGAGCTCAAAGCAGCCATCAACGGGGTAGAGG
This sequence comes from Pseudoalteromonas sp. PS5, assembly GCF_004103255.1. Taxonomy (NCBI): domain Bacteria; kingdom Pseudomonadati; phylum Pseudomonadota; class Gammaproteobacteria; order Alteromonadales; family Pseudoalteromonadaceae; genus Pseudoalteromonas; species Pseudoalteromonas sp. PS5. Next base: position 31,632 of record NZ_RCSQ01000016.1, on the reverse strand, counting down.
TGACAATGCCAGCACGACAAATAAAAGTGGAAACGATCAAACCGCTTAGCGCATTGCTGCATCAAGTAAGTGCGATTGCAAAACCCATTACGCCAATAAATAGCACCAACCCAACTTCAATACATACACTCCAATACGAAACACCATTACTTGAGGTCAGCCTGCAACAAATAAAGTCAAGCGTCGCGCGGGCATTGCAAGTGCTGATCGGCAGACCTTTTGGCAAACAACAACCCCATCAATCTAATGCTTCTCAAGCCTTGCTGACATCTAATAATCAACATGAGAGTATTAAGCGCCTATTACCAAGCTCCATCATACAAGCCCAAAACGTAAACCAGCACAACGAAAGTAAGATAAGTACTCCACTACAGCAGCTCACTGGCCAAATAAAGCAGAGCCAGCTCGATATGATGAGACAATCATCAGTACCATTACAACAGAGCCAGCCCCCTATTAATCGCGAGAAATTAACCGCCTCCATCATCCACTACTTACAACAAAACCCTAGCACAGCACCAAAGTACCAAGTGCTTCCCGTCGATTTTGAAATGAAGCAAAAAGCCCTCTCTTTATTACTAGACACATTCACTGGTAAGGAGCAGCTAGACACTAAGCAGCTTCGGCAGGTTACTCAAATTCTAGAGAGACCACTGTATCTTAAAGCACACACCGCACCTTTGCTTGTTGATAAAACTGCACAGTTTGTACCATATGCTTCGAGTGAACAGCTTACTCACTCTGTCACCAAAGAAGTTAAAGGGATCATTGAAGTCTTACTAAACATGCCAACCGCAAAGCTGGGAAGAAAAGACAATATTCAAAGCCCGCTACAGCAAGCCTCTAACACGATAGCAAAAGCGTTAAAAGCTGATTCGTTAAGTCAAATGCCTGAGCTACAAAAACTAGTAAACCAAGCGTTCTCTCGGCTATTGGATGAGCGTTCTATTTCGGCACTCGCAGTTAAAAATCAACTAGAAAGCCAACTGAGCTTAACGCCGTTTAGTAATACGACATCAAGCTTGAACCAATCTAGCTTTACACAAATGTTAGAACGCTTGCTACTTTCTCTTTTAGGTGGCCAAGTCGCAGGTCAAGACACTAGCAAAGAAAGCGCAAATCAAAAGATGCAGGCACTGCTAGAGACGTTGTTGCCACAGTTAAAAATGCTCTCTCCTAAACAAGTTGCAGATGCGTTACAACAGCCAATCGCAAAAGAGCTTTTAAATGACTTGGGACAACTACACAACCAACTACAACCACAACAATCTCAATTACAAACCACGAGTTTAGGGAAACAAGATAGTGAAACGCAGCTCATCGTTAATTTGCTATTCCCTACAAAGGTTGGACAAGAGCAACAGCAAACACAGTTACAAATCGGAGAGTATAAAAAGTCGCCCAAAGCTGGAATGCCTGAGAAGTCAGTGTGGTTTATTCGCTTGTGTTTTGATTTTGCTGATAAAGGCCAGATCCATGCCCAAGCAGAGCTAATGGATAAAGCTCTGGAATGTGCACTAGTTGCAACTTCCAACCAAGTGAAACAACTCGCTGAACCCCATTTGGCAACTCTTAGGCACAAACTCGCCGCTCACGGACTGCAAGTTGCTGAGATAGACTTAAGGGAAGAAGCCAGTTTTCAAGACAAGTTCTTCTCTGAACATGCCATTATTAACATTAAGGTGTAAATACTAATGACGCACAAATCAGCAATTGGATTACTTTACGAAGCCGGAAGCGCACCTCAAGTGACCTTCAAAGGCTATGGTGAATTAGCGGAAGAAATTATTGCGCTCGCAAAAGAAAAGAACATCATGATCCATGAGGATGAATCTTTAGTACAGACATTAAGCGCCTTAGAGCTACATCAGGAAATTCCTAGAGAGTTATATTATGTTATTGCTGAACTTATTGCGTTCTCTTACATTATGCGTGGAAAGTTTCCTCCCGGTTGGGAGGGGTTTCGTGGCAAGCTAGATATAAAGGCCTAGTCCCCCTCTAGCTTGCAACCAACATTATTTTGATTTGTTATGTAAAGACATTAATAGCTCGGCCTCAGCACGAGGCAACTCACACTCTCGCATGACTTCTTCAATATCAGCCCCCAGCTCAACCATTTTTACCGCTCGAGAGTAAATTTTTGCGTCTGGATCGTCATATTTTTGTGCTGCTTGCTGATTTGCAAGTTCATGGAGCTCCTGCTCTGTTGTGACTACTCGTTTACCAACACTCATTATGCTAGCGCGAAGCTCTGCAACTTCACTGCGCAATATCGCAATTTGCTGCTCAGCTCCCTGCAATGCACTTGAAGCTTGCATAATATTCGATCTTTCTTTTTGTAATTTTTTACCCAACACAAAAACAAACCTCAAGCACACTATCGCGAGTACGCTTGAGGTTATTGATATGACGAGTAAAACGATTTGAGCGTTTACTACTTCCAACATCTAAATATGACTCAGCTCATCCCATTCGTCATCACTTAATAATTTATTAAGATCAACCAAAATCAGTAACTCGCCTTCTCGGTTCGAGACACCTTGGATGAACTTAGCACTCTCCTCCGTACCTATATTTGGAGCGCTATCAATCTCCGAGCTACGCAAGTACACAACTTCAGCAACACTGTCGACTAAAATACCGATTACTTGCTTTTCAGCTTCGATAATTACGATCCGTGAATTGTCTGTAACTTCCGCGCTCTGAAGGCCAAACCTTGCTCGCGTGTCTATTACAGTAACGACATTACCACGCAAATTGATAATACCAAGCACATAGCTTGGTGCGCCTGGAACAGGTGCAATTTCTGTATAGCGCAGCACTTCCTGTACTTGCATTACGTTAATACCGTAAGTTTCCTCTTCAAGCTTATAAGTAACCCACTGCAATACTTCATCATTACTATCAGCATTTTTGTCTGCAGAAAGTAGTCTATCTTGGCTCATGGTTTCACTCCATCAATATACTAGTTACTGCTCTCGACTATCGAGGCCTTGTTCTAGCAAACGGTTTAAATTCTCTACATCTATTAGCGCACACATTTTTTCTTTTATCACCCCAGCTAGCCAAGGTCTCTTGCTGTCGCTGGTACGCCACTTTATGTCTTCAGGCTTGAGTGTCAAGTTATTGACGAGCTTTTCTGCCAATAGCCCCCAACTACTATCTCCAAGCATGATTAGATATTGATAATTCAGGCTATCTTGAAGCTCAGGTGTCAATTTTTCAGGCATCACCCACATCGCAGTATCTACAACATTTAGTTTTTCTTCGCGGTTTAACATCACCCCTCTAAACCATTTAGGTTTGCCAAACAATTGATTGACCTCACCTAACTGGTGTATACCGCCAAGAGACTTCAGCGGAACCGCGAGCGTTAGACCTGCAACTTCAAAAAATAATGCTTGAAACTCACCTTCTTGGTAAGCGTCACGCGCTGACGTCGCTTCTATCGTTGCCTGTTCTTTGATAATAGATGTATTTTCAGTGACTTCAAGATCTTGAGCAAATTTACTCACCTCTTGCTCTTGTACTTCAGTCATCGATTCAATCGTTGTTGGCTTAATGTCGGCGGCTGCGGGAACTATTTCTTGCTCCACATCAGGGTCTTTTACTTGTTCCAATAGCTTCGCAACAGGTGATAAAGCGCAATCTTGTACTTCAGGCTCTTCCTGTAGTAACGCACTAAGGTACTGTTTCATTACCTTTTCATTTGCAAATAAGTGCTTACTCATTCTCTTCTCTAGCTTAGCTGCTTTAAATAATCCAACAAAGCACGATAGGCAAATACGCCCCGAGACTTTGGACAAAACTGCACTGGAACTTGTTGTGCAAGGCTGGCATCTCTAAATTTTGTATCAACCGGAACCACGCCCGGCCAAACTGCATCTTTGTAAGTCGCCAACAATGTTTTATATGCCTCTAAAGATGCCTTTGTACGCTTATCATACATCGTGGGTATTATCGTATACTGATATTGTTTTTGTTGTGAAGATTGCATCAGCTCCATAGTTCGCATCATTCTATCGAGCCCCTTCAAGGCAAGAAATTCTGTCTGTACTGGGACCAATATTCTCTCACTTGCAGCAAGCGCATTAACCATCAATACACCAAGTACCGGTGGACAATCCAGAATCGCATAATCATACTGATCCGCAATTTTCTCAATAGACTTTTTCAAGATCAGACCCATGCCAGTCTTGTTGCCCATACTCCTGTCTAACGTCGCAATAGCCATAGTCGCAGGAAGGATATCAAGGTTTTCAATGGTTGACGGGCAAAGTGCTTGCAATATCTCTTCCCCCGTCATGCTATTTCCACGTATAAAAATATCGTAAACGCTAACTTCTAACTCTTCAGAATCTATACCAAAGTAATAAGTCAGTGAAGCATGAGGGTCGGTATCAATCAATAAAACACGATGGCCTTGTTCAGCTAAAATACCGCCCAGGCTTACCGTTGTTGTGGTTTTGCCCACGCCACCTTTTTGATTTGCTACCGTCCAAATTTTCACTCAATATTCCTTCGCTCATAACGGCCGCATAATGCGGCCTTTATTATACAAACTCAATGTTATTTTTTGTTTTAAAAGTTCGATAATTGCAAGCTTCGGCAACGTAACTTTGCCAGTGGGCTTATTGATTACCCGCTTCCTTGTTAATTCTCGACGCAAAGTCTTGTAACGCAATACTATCTGATGCTAGGCCCGCACTAGCAACCGCTTGTGGCATGCCATACACTACACAGGTAGCTTCATCTTGTGCCCAGATAGTCGCTCCAACCTGCTTTAACATCCTAGCGCCATCTCTACCATCAGCTCCCATACCAGTTAACACAACAGCTAATGCGTCACCACCATATGCTTTAGCGACACTTGCGAAGGTGATATCAACGCTAGGTTTGTAGGTTATTCTCGGACTATCATCTTCAAAAACCTTTAACGTTTTACTGCCACCTCGACTTTCAACCATCATTTGCTTTCCACCAGGAGCAAGATAGGCAACTCCAGGCATGAGTCTATCTCCATGCTCTGCTTCTTTCACTTTAATCTTACACAGGCTATGTAGCCTGGCTGCAAATGCAGGGGTAAATGCGGCTGGCATGTGTTGGATAAGCAGAATCGGATGAGGGAAGTTTGCAGGTATTTGCGTTAGAATTGTTTGCAGCGCAACAGGCCCCCCCGTTGAAGTGCCAATCGCTACTAAACTATATTTTTTTCCAGATGCTCTTGCGGCAGAGGCAGCCGGTGAAGAAGTGGTTGCCGATCTTTGAAAGCTTCTATCTGGCTGAGGCACTGCTGGTCTTAATGTCTCGTTTCGGACTGGCTTTGGCTCTATTGTTCGATTCGAAGTCGAAATACTTGGCCGTGTAAATCGGCTCACTCGACGTCGGCCAATCTCTTTCACTTTGTTCTGTAATGACTTTATCGCCTCTTCGCTGTTTCTAGCAATGTCTTCAAATTTTTTAGGCAAAAAGTCTACAGCACCCGCATCAAGCGCGTCTAACGTTGCACTGGCGCCTTCCCGCGTTAACGACGAAAACATCAGTATCGGGGTTGGCGTCGCTTGCATTATTTGCTTTACAGCGCTTATACCATCGAGTACTGGCATTTCTACGTCCATTGTAATCACGTCTGGACGCAACGAAGCGGCCTTTTCAACCGCCTCTTTACCATTAACTGCAAAGTCTATAACTTTGATTTCACTGTCTTTTTCTAAGATTTCACTGACTCGGCGACGAAAGAAGCTCGAGTCATCAACAACTAATACTTTAACTGCCATTGGCAACGCTCTTTTATTTTGCTCTACAGCAGAGCAGTCAAACCGCTCTAGCATTTGACTACGCTTAAAAACTTAAGCGTAGTGTTTTAATAAGTTAGGTACATCTAGGATTAAAGCAATGCCACCATCAGAAGTGATAGTTGCCCCAGCCATACCTGGTGTACCTTGCAATAAGGCATCAAGGGGCTTTATCACCACCTCTTCCTGACCGATAAGGGAGTCAACAACAAAACCCACTTGTTTAGTCCCTATCTGAGCTATTACAACATGACCCTCAGCTTTTCTCATGCTTCGGTCTGCGCCCTTCACCAGCCAATGTTCGAGATAAAACAGTGGTATGGCTTTTTCACGAACAATGATAGTGAGCTGTCCATCAACTACATTGGTCTTAGTCAAATCAAGGTGGAAAATTTCGCTCACTCCCGCGAGCGGTAGTGCGAAGGTCTGCTCTCCAACCACAACCATTAAGGTAGGTAAAATGGCCAGTGTCAATGGAACCTTGATCTCTAATACAGTGCCAACTCCGAGTTCAGACTGTATATTAACAGAGCCATTAAGTTGGGTAATTTTAGTCTTTACGACATCCATACCGACGCCGCGGCCTGAAATATCAGATATCTGTTCTTTTGTTGAAAAGCCAGGGGCAAATATTAGATTGTACGCTTCGGTATCCGACAATCTGCTTGCTTGGTCTGAATCGATCACGCCTTTATTAATAGCAATTTTCTTCAACTTTTCAGGATCCATACCTGCACCATCGTCACGAATGGTCAGTAGAATATGATCCCCTTCTTGAGAAGCTGAAAGTGTCACGGTTCCCATTCTTGGCTTACCAGACGCTTCTCGAACATCTGGCATCTCAATTCCGTGGTCAACAGAATTTCGTACCAAGTGAACCAACGGATCCGCAAGCGCTTCAACTAAGTTTTTATCTAAATCAGTTTCTTCACCTTGTAAAACAAGATTGATTTCCTTTTTTAAGCTTCGAGCAAGGTCTCTTACAACCCGAGGAAAGCGACCGAACACTTTCTTGATGGGTTGCATTCGAGTTTTCATCACAGCGCCTTGCAAGTCAGCTGTCACCACATCAAGATTTGATATGGCTTTACCCATACTCTCACTATTTGTGTTATTCGCCAGACTGACCAAACGGTTGCGTACCAATACCAACTCACCGACCATATTCATGATTTCATCAAGACGTTTTGTGTCGACACGTACTGTTGTTTCTGCTTGTGCAGCTGGCTTTTTAGCTGCAGGAGCTGCGGCCTTTGCAGGCTCTGCTTCTTTTTGAGGCGCAGGTTTTGCTTCGGCTTTAGGAGCTGGTTTAGCCGCTGGCTTAGCCGTCGGTTTTGAAGCTGCTTTCGCTTCAGGCTGTTTGGGTGATGGCGTTGGAGCTTGCGTTACCGCTTCTTCAGTTGCTTTTGGCGCACTGCCTTTTCCATGTAACTCGTCTAATAAGGCTTCAAACTCATCATCTGTGATTTCCTCATCGTCTCCACCGTTGGCATTTGCTTGCTCACTGACTTGCGCTGGTGCTTGAGCTTCTTTAGGAACAGGGTCTTCACTGTTTGGTGCCCCGCCAAATTTGCCGACACCGTGTAACTCATCTAATAGATTGTCAAATTCGTCATCAGTAATGTCGCCATCATCACTGCTTGGTGGTGCACTTTCCGGGCTTTCTGTACTGGTCGGAGCGGGACCATTTCCTGAACCATGTAACTCATCAAGTAAATTTTCGAATTCTTCTTCAGTTATCTCATCAATACTAGAACTGGCGTCGCCGTCAGTATCGGCGTCAAATAAAACATCATCTGCACTAACTTCAGGTACTGGTTCAGTTTCTGCAACAGGTGCTGAAGCGACTTCTTCAACTACCTCGCCCTCAGATGCTGGTTGACTGAGTTTGTGAAGTGTTTCAAGCAACGCAGGATCAGCAGCTTCAGGCTCTTCACGATTTTGGATACAAGCAAACATCTCATTGATTGTATCCAAAGACTGTAAGATAACATCCATCAATTCGGAAGTTACTTTTCGTTGTCCCTGTCGTAACACATCGAATACGTTTTCCGCACCATGACAAGCGTCTACCAGCTCCGTCATGCCCAAGAATCCAGCTCCACCTTTAACAGTATGGAAGCCACGGAAAATCGCATTAAGAAGTTCTTTATCTTCAGGGTTGTTTTCTAGCTCAACAAGCTGCTCAGATAAAAGCTCTAATATTTCGCCTGCTTCAACAAGAAAGTCCTGCAAGATATCTTCATCGACTTCAAAGCTCATACACACTCTCCAACTAGAAGCCTAAACTAGATAGCAAGTCATCGACTTCGTCTTGACCAGAAACCACGTCGTCTCGTGATTCAGCGTCAATAATTGGACCTTCAGGCCCAGACAATTCATCACTGATAGTCTCTGTTGTTTTTATTTCATTTTCATTCGATTTAGTACCGGCCTGTGTTTCGTCTGCTGAACCAAACACAGTAAGGAGATGAATGAGACTATCTTCTACTTCTCGAACTAATTCAATGACACGGCGGATGACCTGACCAGTTAAGTCTTGATAATCTTGTGCCATGAGCACGTTTGTCATCAAACCTTGTAACTCGTCCGTACGTGTTTTCGAAGTCTGCATAAAGCTATCTAGGTCGTGGCACAGAGATTTGAATTCTCCGAGCTGAATATCTCTACTCATTAAACGATCCCAAGTTGGCTTTATTTGTGCTAGTTCGTCGGCAAGGTTTTGTGCCAACGGTAAGCTCTCTTCGACAGCGTCCATCGTTTTGTTTGCAGCGCTCTCCGTCATTTCCATGACGTAGTTGAGGCGCTGTTTAGCGTCAGGAATGGCCTCCGTTGTGAGGTCTGCAAGGCGAGTATCCAGTTCAAAGTTTTTCAATGACTCATGTAACTGACGAGTAAGCTTGCCAACCTCTGCAAATAACTCGGATTGCTCTTTGTTAGCAGCCTCTAAAATCAGCTGATCCGCTTTTTCTTGTTCACCTTGCTCTAATAGCTCTACAAGTTGTTTAGCTTGCTCGAGTGTAATTTGAGGCGCAGCGTTTACAGACATAGGCCATTTCCCCTTGCTGTTAGCCTAAGCGCTCAAATACTTTTTCAAGCTTGGTTTTAAGTGTACCTGCCGTAAATGGTTTCACGATATAACCATTAACCCCAGCCTGTGCTGCAGCAACGATCTGCTCTTTTTTTGCTTCCGCGGTTACCATAAGCACAGGAATATGTTTCAACTTTGCATCAGCTCGTATTGCTCGCAATAAATCGATCCCTTGCATTCCTGGCATATTCCAATCAGTTACTACAAAGTCAAACTCCTGATTTTGTAGCATCGGAAGTGCTGTACTACCATCATCAGCTTCTTGAACATTTGTAAAGCCTAAATCTCTTAATAGGTTTTTGATTATTCTTCTCATAGTAGAGAAATCATCAACCACGAGAATCTTCATGTTCTTATCCAAAACTTCCTCCAGTGAGGTTCGAACCCAACTATTTTATGTACTCTAATTTATCCAGTCATTGATTTTAGCTTTTAGCTTTATCATTGCCTGACCGTGAATTTGACTTACTCGAGATTCACTGACATCTAAAATGGCGCCAATCTCTTTTAAATTCATTTCATCGTTATAATAAAGCGACAAAACCATGGCATCTCTTTCTGGTAATGATTTTATCGCATTTACTAAAGACTCGTTAAAACGTTCATTTTTAACGTTATTAAACGGTTTGTCTAGCGCAAAATCGCTATTTGCAGGGGTAATCACATCTTCGTCTACCCCAAGATCCTCAATGCCTATTACTTTGCTTGCATTTACATCATGTAAAATATGATGGTACTCATCTAGAGATATATCAAGTTTTTCAGCGATTTCAGTGTCTTTTGGTTCTCGACCAAGGAGAGATTCGAGCTCAGATATAGTCTCTGCAACCATTCGGCTATTTTTGTGGACAGATCGGGGAGCCCAATCTCCACGACGAATTTCATCAAGCATCGCACCTCGAATACGTATGCCCGCGAAAGTTTCAAAACTGGCACCTTTACTGGCGTCAAAGTTTTTTGTTGCCTCAATTAACCCTATCATTCCTGATTGGATCAAATCATCAAGTTGCACGCTTGCCGGAAGTCGAGCGATTAGGTGACACGCCACTTTTTTGACAAGTGGAGCATGCCTTTCAACCACCTTATGAATATGGTCAGAAGTTTGATATCCCGCAGCTCTGTTGACCGGAGAAGCCATAATCACCCGTTTACAAGTTGTTCAATAAAAAATTCTAAATGACCAGAAGGCTGATGAGGAATTGGCCACTTAGCCGCTCTCGTAGCTAAGCCTTTAATAGCAACAGCTGCAGGAGAGCTTGGAAATAAATCAACGATAGCCCTTTGTCGACGTGATGACTTACGCATATTTTCATCAAACGGTACTGTCGCGACAAGCTCTAGAGCAACGTCAAGAAAACGATCGGTCACTTTTGATAGTTTAGCAAAAAGTTCCTGACCTTCACGCATGCTACGAACCATATTGGCCACTATTTTAAAGCGGTAAACTCCATGTTCTCGACTTAATACTTTAATTAATGCGTAGGCATCTGTAATGGATGTCGGTTCATCACACACTACCACGAGTACGTCTTGAGCGGCACGAGAAAAACTCAACACCATATCCGAAATTCCGGCTGCAGTGTCAACAATTAACACATCAAATTGTGTATTTAGTTCACTAAAAGCTCTTATTAACCCAGCATGCTCTGCTGGAGTGAGCTCAACCATATTCTGAGAACCTGACGTAGCTGGTACAATTTTTATACCTGCAGGCCCTTCAACTAGAATTTCATCTAGTTCACACTCTCCTGATAAGACATGTGATAAATTCTTTTCGACTCTTAGACCTAGCATCACATCACAGTTTGCCAAGCCTAAGTCCGCATCTAAAACAAGAACACGCTGTCCTTGCTGACCCATAGCAATAGCGGTATTGAGCGAAACATTGGTTTTCCCCACTCCCCCTTTGCCGCCGGTCACGGCTATGACTTTTACACCCTGGTTGCTACTTTGACTCATTCTACGCAGGCCACTTGCTTGATCTAAAACTGTGTTAATCATACATTCCTACTGACTCTGACGCTACAGGTACACGTCGAGAGTGCTGTGCTTTTATTCTTTTTAAATACAGTTGCTCAGCCTTTTTTACTAGCTTTTGAGCATTTGCTACACGAATGTCCTCTGGCACTCGCTGACCGTTGGTAAGATACCCTATTGGCAAGCGATTTTGAATCGCTATGCTAATAATCTCACCTAAACTTAGACTTTCATCAAGTTTTGTGAAAATACAGCCACTTAAATTTACTTTTTGGAAGTGTCTTACCGTTTCTTGCAACACGTTCATTTGTGATGTCGCACTTAACACTAAATAACTTCTAATATCAACTCTTGCGCTACGCATAAGTGTATTTAACTGTTCAGTTAAGCGCAAATCTCTTTGACTCATTCCTGCCGTGTCTATTAATACTAGACGCTTATTACGTAAATGATAAAGCACTTCTGCAAGTTCATTTGCATCTTTTACTTGCTTAACTGGACAGCCGATGATTCTACCATAGGTTGCTAGTTGCTCGTAAGCGCCAATTCTGTAGGTATCCGTTGTAATAAGTGCAACTTTATCTGCACCGTATTTTTGGGCGCCCAATGCTGCAAGTTTTGCCACTGTCGTTGTCTTACCTACACCAGTCGGGCCGACCATTGCAAAAACGCCACCTTGACGCAAAATATCATTGTTGGTGGTGTGCATCTGATTTATGACCATATTTAAGAGTGCGCTCCACGCCTCTTTTCTTGATACATCATCTGGAATGAAGCATGCCATTTGTTCAGCAACTTCTTTATCAATCCCCATCCCCTCCAGACGGTCTACAAGGCAAGCTCGTGTCGGATCGCGACGCGCCATTTCTTGTTTCATTAGCCCAGATACCTGATGCTCTAGCAGCTGGCGAATTGAGTTCATCTCTTCGCGCATTGCACTCATTTCATCTTTTTTGCTATGAACCTCTGTTAAATCATCACCAAAGCCATTATCGAGGTCATCAGATTCTCCCCACGGCTTCGATTGCTCTGTGGCTTCATCTTCAAAGTCAAAAGATTGACGATGAGTTTGTGGCGCTGACCTGTAAGTAGGCTTCGCCTCTGGTTGCATCTTGCGTTGGTTGCCTAGCATCTGTTCTGTATCAATGCCTGACTGCGAGAACATAGAGGCAAGCTCTGGTGAGCGAGGACGTGGAGCTTGACGCTCCAAAAGCGCCTCTAAGCTGTCAGCTACCTGAGCCTGCTTAGCTGGTTGTGCTTGACGAGGCTCTGGTCGCACAAAACGCGTTTGTGTTTCTTTTGGTGCACTAGCTCGGCCAGTTGTAGGTTGTTGCACCGGTGCAGCTGTGCGGTCATTATCAATTGCAGCAACAATTTCAACACCATCAGCTAGCTTTTTGTTAGACATAATGACAGCATCTGCGCCAAGCTCTTCTTTAACTTCATTTAAAGCCGTACGCATATCTTTTGCAAAGAAACGTTTAATTTTCATGTTACAGCCCCTTTATCCTCTATTGTCCTACCGAGCTTACTATCTTGATTTGTCTCTCTTCAGGCACTTCTTGATACGACATCACTCGTAAACCTGGGATAGTGTGTTTAACAAACCTAGACAATACACTTCTTAACATACCTGAGGTTAATAAGATGGACGGCTCACCTAGCATTTCTTGGTTATGATGTGCTTCTTTTAATGACTCTTGAAGCCTCTCTGCCAAGCCAGGTTCTATGCCTGCCCCCTCATCACCTGCGTTCTGAAGTGACTGATGCAACATCTGTTCCAACTCAGGTGCCAATGTTATGACAGGGATTTCATCGTCTCCTCCAACAGCATCTTGTACGATTAGTCTACGTAGGGAAATTCGCACTGCAGCGGTTAGTACATCAGGGTCTTGGCTGCGAGGGCCATACTCGACAAGTGTTTGCACAATTGAGCGCATATCGCGAATAGCAACGCCTTCATTAAGTAAATTTTGTAATACCTTAACCACCGTAGTCAAAGGCAAGATATCGGGTACAAGGCCTTCAACTAAACGAGGGTGACTTTTAGCTAGCATGTCTAAAAGGTTTTGTACTTCTTCATGGCCAAGTAACAATGAAGCATTATTTGTAAGCAGCTGACTGATATGAGTGGCAACTACAGTTGCTGCATCAACAACTGTATAACCAAGAGAATGCGCCTCGTCCTTCTGATCCGGCTTAATCCATACCGCATCCAATCCAAATGCTGGGTCTTTGGTTTCTATGCCCTTAATTGGGCCAAATACTTGCCCTGGATTAATCGCCAATTCGTCACCATGCTTTAACTCACCAGTTCCAGAGCCTACTCCCATTAGAGTAATATTATAAGCATTAGGGTCTAATTCTAGGTTATCGCGAATATGTACTGGTGGTACTAAAAAGCCCAATTCTTGCGAGAGCTTCTTACGAACTCCTTTGATCCTACTTAATAACTCACCACCTTGTGCCTGATCGACTAGTGGGATGAGGCGGTAACCAACTTCTAGACCTATTACATCGACAGGTTGAACATCGTCCCAGCCAAGCTCTTTTTGCTCTTGCTGCTGCCCACCTTTTGCCGAAGAGCCTTTCGCCGCTTGTTCTGCCTTTTCAATTTCGGCTTTTTTCTTCTGCTGGCTGGTGTAGTAAGCGATGTAACCCAACAAAGCCCCTAAACCCAAAAAAGCAACGTGAGGCATGCCTGGAACCAGACCCATCGTAATTAAAATACCAGAAGCAATCGATAGTGATTTTTCATTACCAAGCTGACTCTTAAACTGATCGCCCATGTTGTGCGATTCATTTTGACGAGTAACAACTATCGCGGTACCAATAGACAATAATAATGAAGGGATTTGTGCGACCAGTCCGTCCCCGATAGTTAGCATGGTATACACTTCCATCGCACGACCAAAGCTTAAGTCATGTTGGATCATGCCAACAAAAAGACCACCAATAATATTAATTGCTAAGATCACTATGCCAGCAATCGCATCACCTTTAACAAACTTACTGGCACCATCCATCGAGCCATAAAAGTCAGCTTCACGTGTCACTTCATCACGGCGAGTTCTTGCTTCGTCGGCAGAAATAAACCCTGCATTAAGGTCAGCATCAATCGCCATTTGTTTACCAGGCATTGCGTCAAGTGTAAAACGTGCGGATACTTCAGAAATACGGCCTGCACCTTTGGTAATAACGACAAAATTAATGATGATGAGAATAAGGAATACAACCAGACCAACGGCATAGTTACCACCAATAACCACACTACCAAATGCCTCAATTACTTTACCTGCGGCATCACCACCATTGTGCCCTTCAAGAAGTACCACTCGGGTACTTGCAACATTTAATGCTAAGCGCATTATTGTGGCTATCAATAGTACTGCTGGAAACATACCAAACTCTAATGGCTTCATGGTGTAAACCGTCACCAGGAGCACCACCAGCGCGAGTGCTATGTTAAAAGAAAATAAAATATCGAGTAAAAAAGGTGGTAAAGGTAAAATAACCATACCTAATGCAGCTAATACCAACAGAGGTGTCCCCACCCCCTTAGCGTATTCTTTTTTATCTCGATTGAGTTGCTGTAAAACTGCTTTAAATTCCATAACTTAACACATGCAAAAATTTGACACAGATAAATCAATGCAATATGTATTCCAGCTTGAAATCAAGATTAACTAGTGCTTAAGTTCATTAGGTATTGGTAGGTTTTTGCTTAAGGCAGTTGGCCGTTTGCCTTTGCCCTTTTGAAAACGGTTAAGTTGAAAAACGTAAGCTAGCACTTGAGCAACTGCTGTAAATAATTGCTCTGGAATTTGATCTCCGATCTCTGTTGTATGATAAAGAGAACGAGTCAACGCTGGAGATTCAACGATGGGTACATCTCGGCCAATTGCAATCTTTCTTATCTGCATCGCCAATTCATCAACCCCTTTTGCCAGAACAATAGGCGCTCCAGCCCGCTCAGTATCGTATTTTAGCGCGACAGAATAGTGAGTTGGGTTTGTTACTACAACATCTGCATCTGGCACATCCTGCATCATCCGCCGCTGCGACATTTCTCTTTGAGTACGGCGGATCCGGGCTTTTATTTGCGGATCACCTTCGGCGTTTTTATATTCATCTTTCACCTCTTGTAAGGTCATTTTTAGTTGTTTATGATGATTATAACTTTGGTAAGGGGCATCAATCGCGGAAATCACTATCATAGTGCAGCTCAGAGCTAAAAACATCCACGCGATAATCTCTAGCGCATGCTCAATACTTGAGGGGATCTGCTCTATACTTAAATGCAATATTTCATAAAAATATATTTTAATCAATAAGATAGCAAAGCCAGCAACGAGTACAAACTTTAGTATTGATTTTAACAACTCTATTGCAGCTTGAGGCCCTAGCATGCGTTTAATGCCTTTCATTGGTGACATTTTACTGGCTTTTGGTGCCGCAGCCTCCCATGAAAAGTTAAACCCACCAAGCAATGTATTTCCAACCACTCCAGCAATAGCGATAATAAAAACGAACATAGCCATAGGAAACAGTAATTCATCGGCAACATCTGCCCAAACCGCAAACATTTTTGTTGTATCGTACGTTTCATTGCGATTTAACGATAGCATTCTGCCCATTACATTGTAGAGCGCTTTGCCGATCCCTGGTCCATACAGTAACAATGCTATTGCAGAAAATAACAATACAAATGTCGTCCCGAGCTCTTTTGAGCGCGCCACTTGTCCTTTTTTTCTTGCCTCACTAATTTTTTTTGCTGTGGGCTCTTCGGTGCGCTCTTGACCTGAATCTTCTGCCATCTTTTACTTGCACCTCTATACCGTACAACCAATAAGGTTACACATTAGCTCTGTCATTTTTAGCCACTGAAATTCAAATTGTGCTAAAAAATTCCCTAAAGTAGCCCAAATAATTGTTAAACCGGCCACAAGTGTAAACGCAAAGCCGACTGAGAATATATTCATTTGCGGAGCTGCTCGGGTCATAATCCCAAACGAGATGTTGATAACCAGCATAGCGGTTAGCGGAGCCAAGGATAATGCAAGCGCAGTTGAAAACATCCACCCTCCCCAGTTGACAATAAGCCAAAAGTTATCAACTTTCCACCAATTACCAGCAATGGGGAAGCTCTCAAAGCTGTATACAACCATCTGGATCATCATGAGATGTCCGTTGTAAACAAAAAACAGCAGTGTTGCTAAGATTAGATAAAACTGACTGACCGCAGGTACGCTTAATCCATTGGCGGGGTCGACAACTGACGCAAAACCAAGGCCCGTTTGCATCGCCAATATCTGGCCGGCAATAATGAAAGTATTTAATAATAATAGTGACCCAAATCCTATCGCAATACCTGTTATCATTTCCTGAATAACAACAAAAATCATAGAAAATGAAAATAAGTCGGTAAATTCCGATTTGGGTAAAGCGGGAACGACTGCAAATGTAATAACAACGGCAAGCGCAAACTTGATCCGCGCGGGAATACTTTGTGCTCCCAACCCTGCCATTACCATGATCATCGAGCTTATACGCACCAGCGGCAGCAAAAAGTCGCTCAACCACTGCATGATCACTGCAAAGGTAAACTCCATGATTAACCCGCTATTTCAGGGATTCGCATCACGAGTAGGTTAAAGTAGTCCATCAGGACTTGAGTTATCCAATGACCTCCAGCAATTAGTGCCATAATTGTGATAATAAGCCTTGGCAAAAAGCTGAGCGTTTGCTCATTGATTGACGTCGCCGCTTGAAACACCGCAACCACTAGTCCAATTAAAAGCCCAGGTATCACTATAGCAGACACTAACTTTATTACGATAAACAGCGCATCACTCAAAATATCAACGAAAACTTCTGGTTCCACGTTACACCCCCAACCCGAAGCTTCGCGCGAGCGTACCCATCACCAAACCCCATCCATCTACCAATACAAATAACATAATTTTAAATGGCAAAGAGACAATCATAGGTGAAAGCATCATCATACCCATGGCCATTAATACACTCGCGACCACCAGGTCGACAATCAAAAATGGAATAAAGAACATAAAGCCAATAATAAAGGCAGTTTGTAGCTCAGAGGTAACAAAAGCGGGGATTATCACAATAAACGGGGTGTCTTCTGGACTATCTAATTTGTCATAGCCGGCGATTTTTGCAAATGTCTCTAAATCTTTTATCCGTGTTTGCGACAACATAAAGGCTTTCATTGGCTCTTTTGCCCGCTCTAACGCCTGTATAGATGTGATTTCTTCTTTAATATAAGGCTGAACGGCCTGATCATTAATTTGTGAGAAAATTGGCGCCATAATAAATAATGTCAAAAACAAGGTTAACCCTAGAAGGATTTGATTAGAAGGAGACTGTTGAAGACCAATGGCTTGTCTTAAAATTGCTAACACAACGATAATACGCGTAAAGGAAGTCATCATAATAACAGCCGCAGGAATAAAACTTAACGCTGTCATTATTGCTAATACTTGTAGCGTGACAGAATACTCCTGAGAGCCATCGGGGTTAGTCGTAACGTTTATCGCTTCGATGCCTTCGGCGCCAACAGTGCCAGAGAAAATAAGTAAGCAGAGTATCAGCAATCTAATCATGATTTGTCTTATTGTTGTTATCTTCAGCGCGACCTTTTCCTACCAAGAATTTTTGTAACTCATTGGCAAAAGGCGTTCGATTAATATCATCAAGTGGTGTTTCTAATTGATAGAGATAATTGATATTGTTCGGCGTCACTCCAAGCAGGTGGTGTTTATTGTCCAGTTCAATAACTAACAACCTCTCCTTGGTGCCAAGCGAAACACTACGGATCACTTTGAAATCTTTTTGGTTGACCATATTTGGATTCAAGCGCTTTAAGATGAAAGCGAGCCCTAACACCAGTCCAATGACCAGCATCAGTGACAACCCCATAGAAAGTAGCTCAGCACTTAACCCAGAGGCTGCTGACCCTACTGGCGTTACCGTCGCGACAGATGTTGGTGCCGCGCTAGCGGTTGTTGTAACCGCTAAGCTAAATAAACTCAAGTACCCACCTATTCGCATCAGCGTAGCTTTTTAATACGCTCAACTTGGCTTATTACGTCGGTTAAACGAATACCAAATTTATCATTCACAACCACAACCTCGCCATGTGCAATGAGCGTTCCGTTAACTAGTACATCTAGCGGCTCACCTGCGACACGATCCAGCTCCACAACAGAGCCTTGGTTTAGCTGTAAAAGGTTTCGTATGTTTATTTTTGAACGACCTACTTCCATTGAAATAGTGACTGGAATGTCTAGGATCGTGTCAAGTTTTCGTTTTTCATCTGACGATAAGGCAGTGCCAGAGTCTTTCAGCTCATCTAATTCAGCAACTTCTGGCTCGCCATCGTTGTCAGAGCCTTCTGCTTCAGCTAATGCTGCAGCCCATTCGTCCATAGTATCTTGATCATCGCTCATTGATTACTACCTGATTTAATTTATTTTTACCCACAACTGGCGTCTAATGATAACAATCACCTAGAGACTACCAATCTAAATCAACACCTTCTGATAGGTGCAAATCCTCTTCAAGCTCAGCAAGCTCTGCATCTGAGTCCAGCTTTTTACCACCTTTGGTAAATACATGAAGTTCAGACTTAACAGATTCTGGACGCTTAATTTTTTCACTGATCTGCAGTGCAACATTATCGCGAGACCGTCCCATTTTAGCTCTAAAGGTCGGTAACTCTTCAACAAATACCGTTACATGTTCAGGCATTTCAACTGGAATAACATCCCCTGCTTGTAACTTCATTATCTGCTCTAATGACAAATCTACTTCGAGCAATTGTGACGAAACTTCTACTTCCACGTCCATTATCTCATCGCGTAGTGCCTTACTCCAGCGCAAGTCTGTATCTTCGGTATCAGATTGTACACCAGCGTCAAGCAACTCTCGGATAGGTTCAAGCATCGAGTACGGGAGTGAAATGTGAAAATCGCCGCCACCGCCATCCAACTCAATATGAAATGAGCTGATAACGACAACTTCAGTCGGCGATACGATGTTCGCCATCGCGGGATTCACCTCCGAGTCTAAGTACTCAAAAGACACATCCATTACAGGTGCCCAAGCTTCTTTATAGTCTTCAAAGATGATTTTTAGTAGCATTTGAACAATACGTCGTTCCGTCGGAGTGAACTCTCGCCCCTCAATCTTGGCATGATAGCGGCCATCTCCACCGAAGAAATTGTCTACCAAAATAAATACTAATCGTGCTTCCATAGTAATTAGGCCAGTCCCTTTTAATGGCCTGAACCTCACCATGTTTAGACTAGTTGGTACAAACAAGGTATGAATATACTCGCCAAACTTGAGCATCTGCACGCCGTTAATAGACACTTCAGCGGTACGTCGCATCATGTTAAAAAGGCTGATCCGCATGTGGCGTGCAAAACGTTCGTTAACGATCTCAAGTGTCGGCATGCGCCCACGCACAATCCTATCTTGAGATGAAAAGTCGTATTGTAAGGCGCCGGCACCATCACCATCTTCACCATCTGCGATTTCGTCTTCTTCGACTTCATCTACACCATGGAGTAGCGCATCAATTTCGTCTTGGGATAATAAGTCGCTCACAAATACTACCTTATTGCATTACAAAGCCGGTAAATAACACGCGCTCAATCACTTTACTACCTTCAACCCCTTCCATTGCTGCTTGCACTTTGTCAAGTGCAGTCAACCTTAGCGTTTCCTTGCCAGCACTGGTGCTTAACTCATCAGCGGTTGTCGTTGAAAACACACTAAGCAGTGTCCCCTCAATCAGTGGGATATGTTTTTTGGCAACTTCTTCGTTGACATCTCCACGCACCAATAGCTGCACTTTTATTTGCACAATCCTATCGCGGCTTGCCCCGGGTACATTGAAAACAAAAGGTCTTGGCATCGCGACATACAACGCACTACCAATTTGCGCTGAGTTGCCTTGCTCCACTTTCACTTCACTTGCTGTTGTTTCTTCAGCGAGCGTTTCCTCTGGCGCATCTGAGCCTGAAAATAGGAAAAATCCGGCAACACCACCGAGCACTAAAACGGCAGCCGCAATAATAATAATCAGTTTCTTCTTCGAGCCACCTGTTTCTTCTATTTCTAAGTCAGTTTCTTCAGCCATAGCAAACCCTTATATTCTTTTGTAACTACAATAATAGCAGGTGTTAGGCATAGTAATCTATTGCAGAATCAGTATTTCTCTGCGGTGAAGCTTGTACATTTTGTGCTGTGTCATCACTACTACCATGTCCAGCTTGTCTACCAGCACTACCAGAATTTCCTTCAGCATCACCATCGCTCTGCCCTTGTTGCTGATGAGATATTTGGCTATCTCCTAACTCAATCCCTTGTTCTGCAAGCATTTCTCTCAGTCTGGGCAAGGACTGCTCTAGTAACTCTTTTGCCTGTTGATTTTGCACAACGATATTCACTTGAGCTTGCTCTGCATCACTTTTTATTCGTATCTGCATTGCCCCCAACTCAGGAGGATCAAGTCTGATCTCAGCCTCTTTATTGTTTAGGTTCAACATCATACCAACTCGCTGATGCAGCTCCTTGGCGGCATCTTGACGCGCAATGTTGATTGCCTGTTGAAGGTTAGCATCAGTTGCAGGTTTTGTCTGTGCTGTTGATTGGTTTGAAGACTGTGTTTGTTGAACTTGCTGCACTTCTTTTAAGGTTTGGTTTAAAGAGGAGTTATCCTGCTGTGGTGTTTGAACAGGGCTTGTTTCTTGCTTTATTGCTGCTTGTGTAGTTGCGACGAAGGGCTGACGTTCAGATTTGAGCGCTTCCTTATTTGAATGCGCTTCAACTTGCGCTGAACGACTTAACTCTTTTTCTGCCAGTTTTTCGATAACTTGTTTATCGGTATTTTGTTTTTCTACGTTCTGTTTTTCAAGTACGCTGCTTTCAACATCTTGTAACTTTTGATTTTCACGATTTTGATCCACATTCTGTTTTACCGAGGTAGGGATATCTTTCCCCTCTTTAAGGGGCGTCGTTATTACTTTTTCCTTAGTAAGTTGTGTCTCGGAAATCACAATATCATTAACTGATGTTTTCCCCTCTGACGTCATATTCTCTGAGTTTAGCGACTGAACAAGAGGTTTGAGCTGTTCTAGCGTCGTTACGCCAGAGCGGTTTCCTAGGAGCTGTGCTATTGCTTTTTGAACACCTGGAGAAGCATCATAAACATCCAATTTACCATCAATTACCGCTTTTAATTGTTGTTGTTCTTGATGGGTCAACTTTGCAATTATCTGAACTTGTTGTTCACCACCTTTTGCTGCACTTTTCTTGGTATCTATAGCTACTGTAGCGTTCGATTCAGTAGCTGACTCTTTCAACTTCGCTTTACTCTGCTTTTCATCAGCAAGCAAGTCATCATCAGACGTGGTAGATTGAGTGCTCTGTACTTTTAAAACGGCTTCATCGGTACTATTTTTCAGTCCTATTGCCGCTTTACTCCCTAAGTCTGCATCATCAGCTTTATTGTTTTGTAACGCGCTCTCTACCCCTTTAGTCGCAATGGCAGTTGCTACAGTTGACTTCTCAAGTTGATCTTCAGCATGTTTCTCAGGCTGGTTTTGCATTGGCAGCTTGTCCATACTTTGAGCTTTTGGATCTGTTCTTTGTTCTTTGCCAGTCGAAATGAGCGTACCATCTATGGCTGAAACAGGTTTAGTTTGCTCCTTTTGTCCCTGCACCTCTGCGTCTTCTGTCGGTTTTGCACCAGAAATACCATTAGACTCTTTCTCTAGCGCTTCTTTGACAGATTGCGCTACTAAACTTGGATGCTGCAATGAAGTATCTTGCTTCTTTGATGCACTGATTTGTGTGTACAAATCATTATCTGGTAAATCAGGTAACACTTCGCCTGACATCTCTGAAGGTATACTATCGCCTTGATACTGAGATAGCACAGCACCTTCTCCCCCCTTTTCTTTTACTGGTGGTGTAACACTTTGTTCAGACTCAGCTAATTCCTTAGTGACACCAGACCCCAAGTCTGATGAACCATCTGAATCGACTTGCTCTTGAGCAGACTTATCGCCTTGATGAGTTAGCTCAGCCATCAATACGCGAAACCCGGTTTCACCCTCTTGGCTATTAGCGTCCTGCTCTGAGGCTTTACCTTTAACCTCAACTTCTTGACTGCCTCGTTGCAGCATAGATGCAAGCATTACATTCATTATTAAGCTACCTCAAAAAGTGGCAATATACTGCCGTTGTAATTAACGCTAACACGCCTAAAAGCCGCATTATTAAGCATTCACTACATAAATTTGAAAACGTTTTAACTACTTTGCATATTTCGAGCCAACCTACCAAGAGCGTGCTCTTCGGACAAATTGGTTGGTGGCAAACTCATCCAGCATTCTTTGCTCTGCTTTAGCTAATTTTTGCTGCTGTGCCAACGCTTGTTTCTCTATTAGCTTTTCAATGGCTTTGGTTTTCGCTTGTTGCGCTAACCACAATTTACGGCGCTGCTCAACGACTTGTTTAGCGGTATTCACGGTTTTCGCCTGCTGATCTATCGCCTGTTCAATCTTATTAATAAAGTTATGATATTGATTGAAACCACCACTCGTTAAACCAACCTTTGCCTTATTGTGAAGCTGCATACTGTACTCCATCCGAAAATCGTTGAGCCCTGATAATCTTTGTTGGTTGGTAGTAAGATGTTGCTGTGCTTGCACAAAGTTTGCGCGCAAGTTATCTTCTTTGTCTTTTTCTAATTTCAGCAGTAGGTCTAATTTATTGTTTGCCATTATGCTTGTCCCAGAAGCTGCGCAAGGTTTTGTAGACACTCATCATAGTTGATAACGTCTTTCATTCCTTGCTGTAAGAAATTATTGACCGCAGGCATCATGTTTATCGCCTGATCTAACATTTGGTCACTACCTTTTTGGTAGGCACCAAGAGTGATCATATCTTTGTTCTGCTGATACATTGAGTAGACTTGCTTGAGCACTCTAGCTTGCTGCATATGCGCTTCAGATACAACTTGTGGCATAACACGGCTAATGGACTTTTCAATATCAATTGCTGGGTAATGCCCACTATCCGCAAGTTCTCTCGAAAGTACTATATGACCATCTAATATCGCACGAGCAGCATCCGCGATTGGGTCTTGCATATCATCGCCTTCACTCAATACCGTGAAAAATGCGGTAATTGAGCCTTGTCCTTCACCGCCATTACCCGCTCGCTCAACCAATGCGGGTAGTTTTGCAAACACCGAGGGGGGGTAACCCTTTGTGGCTGGCGGCTCACCTACCGCGAGTGCAATTTCTCGCTGCGCCATGGCATAACGCGTTACAGAGTCTAATAGTAGTAAGACATTTAGGCCTTGATCGCGAAAATACTCAGCGATTGTCACTGCGCTTTCACAGCCTTTAAGGCGCATTAAAGGTGAAGCATCCGCCGGTGCGGCAACCACCACAGAACGTCGCCGCCCCTCTACGCCAAGTATTTCATCAATAAACTCTTTAACTTCCCGCCCACGTTCTCCGACAAGGCCAACAACGATAACATCAGCTTCACTGCCTCGGGTCATCATGCCAAGCAATACTGACTTACCTACACCACTACCTGCAAACAAACCCATACGTTGACCTTGCCCAACAGTAACAATAGAATTTATGGCTCGTACCCCTACGTCCATTGGGGAGTCGATCGGTCTTCTAGCTAGTGGGTTTATCGGCGCTGCTGCAAATTTCAAGTGCTGCTGGGCATCTATGGCACCGAGGCCATCAAGAGGGCGGCCTAAGCCATCAACAACACGGCCAAGTAGCTCCATACCGACGGGCAGACCTGAATCTTTCACTTTGGGAATAACGCGGGCGCCAGGAAGCACACCAGTAATATGATCGTTAGGCATCAAATAAAGCGTATCTTGATTAAAGCCTATCACTTCAGCGTCAATGAAACCGCCAAGCGTTTCAATTTTGCACTGACTGCCAATAGGTGCATTCAGTCCTCTTGCTTCCAGCGTTAACCCAACCACTCGAGTCAGGCTACCTGCAACGGCCACGCCATAAGGCTTTACAAACTTTTTGTATTTACTGATCCGCTCGCTCAAAGCAGCTGATGTAGACATTTCGTAGTTACCTATTTAGATGCTTCCCTCAAATGCTTGCGAACAACAGGCAATGAGGGCAAGTTCTT
Organism: Pseudoalteromonas sp. PS5; assembly: GCF_004103255.1. Classification (NCBI taxonomy): domain Bacteria; kingdom Pseudomonadati; phylum Pseudomonadota; class Gammaproteobacteria; order Alteromonadales; family Pseudoalteromonadaceae; genus Pseudoalteromonas; species Pseudoalteromonas sp. PS5. The sequence goes on along the minus strand of NZ_RCSQ01000016.1, from coordinate 7,554 downwards.
ATTTACGGATTTATACCACTGTCTAGCAAAAATGATTCCAATACTTCACTGATGCGGTTTTTCAGTGTCATATCAATTGAAGATTGTGGTGTTTTGACCTCACATCCCCCTCTATCTAGAGTTGGTTCAGGGATCAGCTGCCAATGCTGTGATTCGATGTGTTCCGCACCATACATAGATTGTACTAACTCGAGATCTTCTGGATGCAGATGTATTCGCACCGTTTGCTCTTTAACTGGTAGCGCATCCATTGCTTTTTTCAATGCGTTCAAAATAAGCTCAGGGCTGGTTTTCAGTTCTTTAAAAATGACTTGCTCTGCCAATAAATTGACAAGATATACCAGTTGCTTTTCACACTCATCATCAACACGTGTAAGTGGCGATTGCATCTCGTCTAATAAGCTTGAAAGTGCTTTCATGCGTTCTTCGATAATTGGTTGTGCTTCTTCGATGCCCTTCTCTTTCCCTATCTCAACGCCTTCTTTATAGCCAGCTTCTTTACCTTCTGATACGCCTTTTTCAAAGCCCTCAATATAACCTTGCTCATGACCTTGTTTGATACCTTCGTCATAAGCATCTTGGCGAATTTGTTCAAGCTCTTCGAGTGTTAGCGTCGGAAATTCAGGCTCTTGTGGCTCAGGCTCTTCGTGAACTTGTTTCTTACTGTAGAGCTCCTCCAACGGCGTGCCAAACGCAGTCGATCGCCCTCTAAATTTCTCTGGTTTATCAGACACATCTGGTATTGGCCAGTTTTCTAGCAATTCATCTAATGCTTCGGTACTGACAGGGCGACCTTTATACAGCTTTTTATCGACCATGGTTTACAAGAACTCCTCACCACCACCACCACCAAGCATGATTTCGCCTGAATCGGCCAAACGTCTCGCGGTAGCAAGAATTTCTTTTTGTGCTGCTTCAACTTCACTTATCCTGACAGGCGGCATAGCTTCTAAGTCATCTTGCATCATTTCAGCTGCGCGCTTGGACATATTTTTCAATATCTTATCTTTCAATGAGTCATCAGCGCCTTTAATCGCTTTCATCAGTACATCTTGCTGTACTTCACGCAAAATTGCTTGGATCCCTCGGTCTTCTACATCCATTAAATTCTCAAACACAAACATTAAATCTTGGATTTGTTGTGACATCTCTTCATCATGTTCGCGTATAGAATCCATCAGCTGGCCTTCAACGTTAGTATCAAGATAGTTCATGATATCAGCGGCCGCTTTTAAGCCACCCATTTTCGCAGCCTGCGCACCAGCTTGGCCAGCAAATTGTTTTTCCATGATTTCGTTTAGCTCTTGTAATGCCGCGGGCTGAACTTCTTCTAAGTTGGCGATTCTCATCGTTAAGTCTAAGCGCACTTTCTCAGGAAACTGAGACAATATTTCTGCGGACTGCTCCGGCTCTAGGTAAGACAAAACAATGGTTTGGATTTGCGGGTGCTCGTTACGAATGATATTCGCAACCTGTTTAGAGTCCATCCATTTTAATGAATCTAAGCCTTTTGCACCTGAACCCATTACAATTTGGTCTATTAAGCTTGCTGCTTTGTCTTCGCCAAGTGCTGCAGTCAGTGCTTTTTTAATAAAGTCTTCAGATTGGAAGCCTATGGTACTAAAGCTTTGTATTTGCTCAATAAACAAGTTATGCACTGCTGCAATTTTAGCCTGTGATAAGTCATCCATAGACGCCATCGCCATACCCACCTTTTGTACCTGCTTTGGCTCTAGGTGCTTTAAAATTTGAGCTGCATCTTCTTCTGTCAAACTAAGTAGTAAGATGGCGGCTTTATCAACGCCATCTAATTTTTCAACGTCAAAGGCCACGGGTAATTGTTTTTGTTCTTCATCAGTCATCTTCGGTTAACCACGCTTTCACAACTTGTGATGAGAGTTCAGGTTCATTCGCAACAAGGGCACGTACCGCTTTTAGTAGGTCCTCATCACCATGTAAGTCTGGCAATTGTAATCTACCGTCTGATGAGAAGCCAACTGCTGACTCATCGAAATCGTTATTTAGCATATCTAACGTGCTATCACCTAGGTCAACACCGCTGGTTAAGGCATCTTCATCAAAATCTTCCAGTGTATCATCTGGGTAAATTAGACGTTTAAGCATAGGTCGTACCACTGCTAAGATTAGCACAATGATAACTAACGTTCCCGCAACTAAGCGAATGGTTTTTTGGAACCAATCTTGTTCCCACAGTGGTAACTCTTGCATTTCCATCAAATCTTCGCGAACGAATGGTACAGTAACCACTTCTAGTGCGTCGCCACGCTGCATGTCAAAGCCGACACCGCCTTGAAGCAAACGACGGATATTGTTCAGCGCTTCTTGTGAACGAGGCACCATAGTCATATTACCTTCGGCATCTGGCTGAGGTAGGTAATCAACCGCCACACTCACACTAATTCTGCGAATAACGCCAGTTTGTTGACGCTTATGACTAATCGTCGTATCAAGTTCGTAGTTACGGGTCGCTTCTTTTTGAATACTGCTAGGCGTAGTGCCATTACCGTTTCCCCCTTGACCTGCAACTTCAGGGATATTTGAGTTAAGTGGAGGTTGGTTCGTCAGCGCTCCAGGGATCCCCACTGATAGACCGCCAATATTGTTTTCTTCGTAAGTTGTTTCACTTCTGACCGCTGGTAAATCAGGGTTATAGCGTTTTTGTGTTTCTTCAACTGCACTAAAGTCCATCGTCAGATCAACTTGGGCCGTAAAATTGCCTAGGCCCACTGTTGGGATCAGTATACTGTCTATCTTTTCTAAGTACTCTTGCTCTCGCTTACGTTCAATTTCGTACTCTTTTCTAGAGCGAGCAGCAAGCGAATCTTGTGAACCTGAGTTAAGTAAGCGTCCATTTTGGTCAGTCACCGTTACCCGTGATGGCTCCAGCCCCTGTACCGCTGATGCCACGATATCTACGATAGAGTCAACTTCTTCTCCTCCTAAAGTTCTGCCACGCTTTAGCGTGATCACCACTGTCGCAGATGGTTTCTTTTCACGACGGGCAAATACGTTCTCCTTTGGAATAGCTAACAGTACTTTTGCACGATTTACATCTTGCAGCTCTTCAATCGTTCTTGCCAACTGCTGCTCACGACCGTGTTTTAGCCGTTCTCTTTCAAGACGTTGACTAACACCAAAACCCATGTCCTGCATTAAAATATCAGTACCGGAGCTAGGAGATTGGGTGAAACCATCACGCGCCATACGCAACTTAACATCTTGGTAATCCGATTCAGCAACTAAAATAGTATTACCGTCTAATTGGTACTCAATTTTTTGTTGGTCTAGGAAGTCTAGCGTCTCAACTAGCTCTTCAGTAGGATATTTACCCAGCGGACGCATGTCTGGCTGGCGGGCCCAAATAATGATAAAAATGGCAATTGCTAAACAAATAGCTAACGCAATAACCAGAGTAACCTGGCGCAACATATCGACACCGCTTAGCGCACTGAAGTAGCCAGACTTTTGCTCTTGTTGCTCGTCCGAACCGCTGTCGTTATTCAGCGCTGCGTCGGAAAGTGTAAGATCTGTTGATTGATTAGTAGCCACGATTACTCTCCACAATCATTTTGTTAAACTGGCATGCTCATGATTTCTTTATAGGCTTCGACAAGTTTATTGCGAACTTGTACCGTTGCCTCAAAAGCGACCGATGATTTTTGTTTTGCGATCATCGCCTCAGCAAGAGAAACACTACGATCACCCATCTCCACCGCCGTCACTTTTTTCTTTGCGTCTTGCTGAAGGCCATGAACAGAATTGAGTGCGTCAGAGAGTAAATCTCCAAATTGAGCTGAAGAAGATGCTGCTGTTTTAATTGGCTGCACAGTAGGCTGCGTATTTCTTGTCGCTTCTGCGGCCATTGCCTGCATTTCTTGGAATAGCGCTGATGATTGTACTTTCATGATGCTTTACTCAAAATAACTCTTGTTACCTTGATGAAAGCAGGAAACATGCCAATATTAAAACACTTTAATTTCAGTTAGTTAAGCTGAAATTACCCTGTCGGAAAATTGGCAGTCGGAGGAAAAGGAAGGTGCCAGAGAAAAGCAACAGCTTCGTTTAGGTTGATGTTGTATTAGCCTGAGGTGTACAAATGAAGGTAAGCTCACGTCCTACTTTTAAGCTCACCTTCAAGATATCTGAGAGACTCTTTCACCTAAGCTGGTAACGCAATTCCGAGATCTCGCATTTTTGCTAGCTTATAGCGCAGTGTCCTTGGGCTCATGCCTAAAACTTCAGCCACTTCTTTGCGCTTACCATTAAACTTAGCAAGCGTATCCAAAATAATTTGATGCTCTTTGTCCTGTAGCTCATCCTTATAATTGATGATGCCATCATCATTGGGAGCGTCTTCTGTAACGGACTGTGTGAGGCTAGTTTCTGACTCAACCAAAGACATCGGTGAAAAGTTTTCAATAAAAATATCATCTTCTGTGATTTCAAGGCCCTGAAACAATATCAAAGCACGCTGGATGACGTTATCAAGCTCACGCACATTGCCAGGCCAGCTATGAGAATTTAACTTTTGCTTAGCACTAGTACTTAACTTGGGTGTTGGTTTACCCGCTTTTTGCATATGTCTTGATAGCAAGTGCTCAGCCAATACCGTGATGTCTCCTGCTCTATCTCTAAGCGGCAGCCATTCCAATGGGAAAACATTAAGGCGATAGTATAAATCTTCTCTAAATACCCCATCTTCAACCGCTTCTTTCAAATCTCGGTTACTGGTTGCCAACACCCTAACATCTAGTGTTATGGTTTTTCTACTACCAAGTCGCTCCACTTCCCGCTCTTGTAAAACGCGAAGTAATTTTGCCTGAAGCCCCAAATCCATTTCTGTGATTTCATCCAGTAATATTGTCCCTTTTTGCGCTTGTTCAAACTTACCAGGGCATGCCTGAATTGCACCTGTAAATGCGCCCTTCTCATATCCAAACAGGGTAGCCTCAAGCATATTTTCTGGAATTGCAGCACAATTAATTGCAATAAATGGTTCGTCAGCCCTGTCTGATTTATCATGAATATAACGGGCTAATACCTCTTTACCTGATCCACTCGGCCCAAGCACCATTACACTGGCATCAGACTTTGCTACTTTTGCAGCCAACTCAAGCAGCTTTATACTCTTTGGATCAGCGACGATAGGACCCTCTGTTTCTTTTTCTTTTTCAGGTAGGTAACGACCCACCATATTCAACAACACTTCAGGCGCAAAAGGCTTAGCCATGTAATCAATGGCTCCCAAACGCATCGCTTCAACCGCATCATCAATGGTCGCATAAGCTGTCATCATTAACACTGGCAGCTCAGGGTAGTTAAGCTTTATGGATTTCAACAAATCTAGCCCGCTCATTGCACCCATTTGAACATCGCTTACCACCAAAGAAAACGTCTCTTGCTTGAGTAACAATACGGCTTGCTCTGCACTGTTTGCTTCGACACACTCAATGCTTGAAAGCTGTAACGTATCGATGAGCGCTTCTCTTAAGCCGGCATCATCTTCAACAACTAACACTTTATTACTCATAATTCCTCCGCTTTGATCAGTGGTAGTATCAGACTAAACTGTGCACCTAGACCTTTGATATTTTCAGCCCTGACAAACCCTTTGTGTGCATTTGCTACCGAGTTTACAACTGCCAAACCTAATCCTGTTCCTTGCGATTTGGTGGTAAAGAACGGTTCGAACAGCTTATCGACTAGCGCTTCATCTATACCTGGACCATTGTCTGTGACAGAAATACGCACGTGCTCGCCACAGGGCTCACGCTCTGCTTTAAGCTTAATGTAGGCGTCACTGCCAATAATTTGAATACTGTTATGGATAAGGTTCTGAATAGCGCTCGCCAATGCAGTACGATTACCAAGTATCTCAATATCCGGCTCAGGCAAATCGGCTTCCAACTTAGCGTGATTAAGTTCAACCATAGCGTCAGCACCCGCTTTGACTTCACTTAGTAAATACTGCATAGAGACCCGTTCAACCACTTGTTGTTCGCCACTTTTTGCGAATAACAGCATGTCATTCACCTGATTTTCTAAATCTTTTAATCGTGACATCAATTTGTCATGAAACTTTTCCCGAGATGCTTGTGGTAAGTTTGTAGCGCCTAAATTGGCACCATAAAGCATTGCTGCTGACAATGGCGTTCTAACTTGATGCGCCAAAGAAGCCACCATTTTTCCCAATGCGCTTAGTCTTTGCATGTGAGCAACTCGACTCTGTAATCGCCGAGTTTCTGTCAGATCAGTCATTAGGATCAGCTGCCCAGGCTCGGGCGCTAATGCTGTTATATCCAGCTTAATTCGGCGACCGTCTTTAAGAGAGACCTCGTGACCATCATCTTGCTGTGGCCTAAATGAGCGTTGAATAATACTGAACCACTTTTCTCCCTCGAGCGGCTCTCCAAGCATATCCATTGCTATCTGATTTGCTTTGGCAATCATCCCTTGACCATCTAAAACAATCACGCCTGCTGGCATAGTGTCAACCAGATGACCTAGCCAACTTGCTTGTTGTCGTAGATCGCTCAACTCACCCACATATGCCTCTTGAAGTAAGCAAGGGTTATAATGACCAGTAGTTGGTACAAACTGAGGATTAATAACATGTGCTAATGCCATTTTTCCGCTCTCTTAAAAATAAACTCATGTAGAAAAAGCAAAAAACATTCCAACTTTATATTCCTTTAAAAACATGAAGTTAAAGAAGCACTGTAAAGAACAATTTATTGACACTGTATTTATGTACAGCTACATGTTAGAGTCCTAAAGCTCGAACAATAAATAAGCTAAAGGACACTTTCATGAATAGACGATGCAGTTGGGTTGATCAAAGTAAACCCGATTATATTGAGTACCACGATAAAGAATGGGGAAAGCCAGTACTCAATGACAAAAGCTTATTCGAGTTTCTGACCTTAGAGTCCGCTCAAGCAGGCCTTAGCTGGTATACCATACTAAAAAAACGTGAGGGTTATCGGCAGGCATTTCATAACTTTGATGTGCAAAAAGTCAGTCAAATGACAGAACAAGATATTGAAAGGTTATTGACGTTTGACGGTATCATTAGAAATCGAGCGAAAATCGCTGCCACCATCAATAATGCTAGGCACTTTATTGAGATCCAACAAGCCTTCGGCAGCTTTGCTCGTTATCAGTGGGGGTTTGTTGACTATCAACCCATTGTAAATAAAATGCGTGATAAGCAAGACGCCGTTGCTACTAGCGAAATCAGCGACAAATTCGCTAAAGACTTAAAAAAGCGGGGATTTAAATTTCTTGGTTCTACAACAGTATACGCGCACATGCAGGCCTGTGGAATGGTAAATGACCACGCAGATGACTGCTTTTGCAAACAGGCTATTATTGATAGTTATGCCTCTTTGGATTTTTCGAAAATAGAGTAAATGCTTAAAGTGGCACTTATTTCAGGACAAGTGGTTCGAAGTTATACCAATTTTCTTAATTAAGTGGTCTATTTTGAGGCGAGAAAATCTTGTCGATAACTAGGCAAAAATTTTGATATTT
>NZ_RCSQ01000015.1:0-44993 GCF_004103255.1 Pseudoalteromonas sp. PS5 | reverse complement strand
ACTTTTAATCCATTGGTCGATGGTTCGAGTCCATCATGACCCACCATCCTCACAAGCTTCATATATTATTCAAATTACTTCCTTAAACTCGTCACTTTGAGTTAAACAATCGCTAGGATTCATACGCTATTTTTCGTATAATTCCATCTAATTATGCAATGTGGACTAGTGGTTGAGAAATGAGTCTAGCTGAACGTATTATGCCGGAAGATTATATCTTCCCACCAAAACCTGCCCCTCTTACCGTCGAAGAAAAAGCAGAGTATAAAGCGCGTATCAAAGCGCTGTTAGTTGAAAAAAATGCGGTACTCGTTGCCCATTATTATACAGATCCTGAGATCCAAGCACTTGCTGAAGAAACTGGTGGCTGTGTGGCCGACTCTTTAGAAATGGCACGCTTTGGTGCTAAGCAAGAAGACAAGGATATGATCATTGTTGCCGGTGTTCGTTTTATGGGCGAGACAGCAAAGATCTTAACGCCGCACAAAACAGTTGTTATGCCAACACTTGATGCAACTTGCTCGTTAGATGTCGGTTGTCCAATTGACGAATTTTCAGCATTTTGCGATCAGCACCCAGATAGAAAAGTCGTTGTTTACGCAAACACTTCAACTGCAGTAAAAGCAAGAGCTGATTGGATCGTAACGTCCTCTTGTGCACTTGAAATTGTTGAGCACCTTGACGAACAAGGCGAGAAAATCATTTGGGGACCAGATAAGCACTTAGGCTCTTATATCCAAAAGAAAACCGGTGCGGACATGATTATGTGGAATGGCGCTTGTATTGTTCATGACGAGTTCAAAACTAAAGCGCTAAGAGACATGAAACAGCTTCATCCGGATGCTGCTGTGCTTGTTCATCCTGAGTCACCTGCGGAAATTGTAGATTTAGCAGATGCAGTAGGCTCGACAAGCCAGTTAATTAAAGCGGCACAAGAAATGCCGAATCAAAAATTTATCGTAGCGACAGATCGCGGCATCTTCTACAAGATGCAGCAGCTTTGCCCAGAAAAAGAGTTCTTCGAAGCGCCCACCGCTGGTGAAGGTGCAACGTGCCGTAGCTGTGCACACTGTCCTTGGATGGCAATGAACGGCTTACAAGCAATTGAAGAAGCACTTATCAGTCCAAAAGGAAAAGAAGTCTTTGTTGATATGGAACTGCGTGAAGGTGCGCTACGTTCGTTAAATCGTATGCTAGATTTTTCAGCTTCAATACCAAAGTAGTTGGATTTATAGCCAGATAAATTCAAAAAGCAAAAAACTACTTGATAAAGTGCGAGGCTTTTCATAGTATTAGCCCCGCAATTCAGTGCGGAGAGATGGCTGAGTGGCTGAAGGCGCACGACTGGAACTCGTGTATACGTTTGTAGCGTATCGAGGGTTCGAATCCCTCTCTCTCCGCCATTCTTCCTGATTAGAACCAATCACTTATATCACTTACACTCTTTTTTAGTCGCAAAAGTTTAAAACTGAGTTTTAATCACCAACGATGATACTTTCTCAAATTCAATGCGTGCTCCTGCATGTCGACTAGACAAGATTTTCTCGCCTCAAAATAGACCACTTAATTAAGAAAATTGGTATTACAGGCACCGAACAAAGGTATTTTGGAAAAGTTGTGTGTTTAATGCTCCGGCTCTCAGAGCGTTAGCATAATCTGTTAGACCAACTGATATAAAACTGGAGCAATTAATGCTCGCCCTCGTCACTATTTGATGCTTCATTGGCATCTTGTTGGGCTGCAATCTTCTCACGTTCAGCTTTTGAGATGTAGCGTGGCTTATTGCTTTTATGAAGTTTAGCATTTGCACGCTTGTCTTTTTTCTTTAGTGTTTCGTAAATTTTCTTTTTGCGATTCATGTTCGAAGCTCATGGTAAATGAAAGACTATTTTACCTCAGAGTAAGTCGGTTCAACAATGGTAAATGTAATGCCACTCTTATCAGTGCTGTGGATAATTAATACTATTAAAAGGAGAGGTGACAAAATTTCCCGCTTAATATTAGCAAACAGCGACTGGCACCAATTAATTTTAATAATTGCTCAATTTGAAGGCGTAAATCTGACGCTAACAGCGTTAAAAACTTCTTATTTACAACAAGTAAATAAGAAGTTCTTTCTGCCTACATGGGTATAGTGAGCTCAGCGTCAACAGGGGGGAGCGGAGTTAGCGGCAAGGTCTTCTCGCCTTCAAAATAGACAGCGTAACAAAGATAACTAGTATAAAAATCGTATTATACAAAGCCTTTAGTCAAATTGCTGATAATGGATATTGGCACGGTGGTGCATCAGCTTGGTCTACTTATCAAGGGGTAAGGGAAGCGGCTAAGGTTTGATCAGCGAGAGCTTGCAATTCAGCGCTGTTACACTGGGTTGCAGAGTATGTTCGAATACCGTAAACACACATAATAAAAAATCGTGCTTTGTTCGTTGCAGCTTCCTCACTCATGGCTTCGCTATCAGGCCATGGAGTCAAAAACTGCTGTTTTATCAACGATTCAAACTGTTGCAAGTGGGTGCTTAGTGCACTTTGGATCTCTTTATCCTGCTCACCAATTTCATTGAGCGTTTTAGTCAATAAGCATACTTTTTTTGACTCGTCGCCAACACACTCATTGGTTAGATCTTGCAAAAAACGCTCAAGTGCACAGCGAAGGCTTGTACTGTTTTCAAATAGCTGCTGATAATGCGCTCGTCTATCTGCCTGATATTGTTCTATTGCAGCAAGTAACAACCCCTTTTTGTTTTTAAATGCACAGTAAATAGAGCCAGGGTGTAGCCCAGTGACTTCAGTCAGTTTGGGCATACTGGTTTTGTTGTAACCGTATGTCATAAATGCTTGCATTGCATTTCTTAATACGGATTCTCTATTAAACTCTGCTGTTCTCATTGCATACCTATGACTATCAACTACAAATTCCGCCGCCATTATAACAAATGTCATTGGGTTTGATGGTAGCAATAAAAATAAAAGAAAGGAAATTACTTGAATAATGATTCAAGAATACATATCTTGAATGTATATTCAAAAAAGGAGATTCCCAAATGACCCAAGTACTTTTTGAGACGCTAACTCTCAACGACAGCATCACATTGAACAATCGCATTTTAATGGCACCTCTAACGCGTTGTATGGCTGATGATGAACTCGTGCCAACAGCCGATATGGTGAAATATTACGCCAAGCGTGCAGGAGCTGGTTTGATCATTAGCGAAGCGACGATTATTCGCCCTGATGGCCAAGGTTACCCGAATACTCCAGGGCTGTTCACTCAAGCGCAAATTGCGGGCTGGAAAAAAGTAACAGAAGCTGTGCATGCTGAAGGGGGTAAAATGTTTGCGCAGTTATGGCATGTGGGGCGCGTTGCGCATCCGCATTTTTTTGATGGAGAAGTACTAGCCCCTTCTGCAATTGGTATTGAAGGCTCTGTTCCTAGAATGCGTGAGCTGACTTATCAAACTCCAAAAGCGGCAACAAAAGCAGACATTAAGCAGTTAGTTGATGATTATGCAAAGGCGGCAGAGAATGCCATTGAAGCGGGTTTTGATGGCGTTGAAATCCATGGTGCTAATGGGTATTTGATTGATCAGTTTCTACACTATGCAGCAAACCAGCGCTCAGATGAGTACGGTGAAACACCAGCAAATATGAGCCGTTTTGCACTGGAAGTAACAGATGCTGTGATTGAGCGCATTGGGTCGCACAGAGTTGCTTTACGAGTGTCACCTGGTGCCTACTTTAATATGGAGGGCGATAAAAGAGACAGAGCCGTTTTCGATTGCTTAATCACCGAATTGAACGCTCGTAATCTTGCTTATTTACATCTTGGTATTTTTGATGACGCTATGGAGTTTGACTATTTAGACGGACGTGCATCTGCTTATTTACGCAAAGTATACGATGGAACTCTTGTAGGAGTCGGCAGTTATACAGCGGAAACTGGTGCTAAAGCAATTGAAAACGACCAATTTGACTTGTTAGCAATTGGCCGACCTTTTATTGCAAATGGAGACTATGTTGAAAAGGTAAGAGCAGGAGAAGTACTCGTGGAATATAACGAGTCTATGTTGGCGTCACTAGAATAAAGAGGCGACGATTTTCGTCAATAAAAAGGAATCAACTCTAAAAATGTCGAACCCTTACGTTTGGCATTTTTTATTTGTGGCATAAGCTTAACGCATATCCGACATGCTATCACTTATGGTGTTAAATACAGGAGCTCTGTTTTTTTGAGTGAGGTAGGCTGTTAACTCAATATTTTGCTAATCATTATTCAACTGCTTAGAGCTTTATTATTAACATTGGTACGAATAAAGGCGTGTTTTTCGGTTTATTTGTTCACCAGTTATGTAATAATACGCAAGCAGAGTAGTTGTGAGTGCGCCAAACATGCAAGAAGATTTACTTAATTCAGTTATCAAAATCACAAAAACGCGAGATGTTGATTCTCTCGAATATAGCTTGGTATCAACCATTCAAGAGTTTATAGGGTGTGAAGAGGTCGCTGTTTTTAAAGACCTACTTGTACCTGGTGAGATAACAATAGAAAGAAGCTTATTGCTGAGAAAGCTCTCTGATAAAGAGTTTGATTGGGAAGAAAGAAGCTTGATAAAAGAGCCTGATAAAGAGCTTATTTCTTGTTTGCAGTCAGCATGTATTATCACAGTGCAGGCAAAGGACGGTACCGAGCGTCGCTGGGTGCCTATTAGTCTGCTCGATAAGCCCGTCGGTGCCATTGCCGTAGTGAGTAACGGTCTGTCGAGTTCTGATCAGGTTCTATTGAATGCGTTTTGCCGTATTTTCGAAAACTACCTCACTATTCTTCATGAAAACGAGAGAGACAAGCTGACAGGTCTACTCAATCGTCAAACCTTTGAAAAGCGCTTAAAACAGCTCATTGAAAAGCAAGTTATAAAGCAGCATAAAACCGTATGGAATGGTGACGTGCGCTCAATTCATAAAGGGGCGACATCTTGGCTTGCGATAATGGACATTGACCACTTTAAAAAAGTGAATGATAACTACGGTCATGTATGCGGAGATGAAGTCTTACTTTTGCTTGCTCAGCGTATGCGCCAGTTTTTTCGCTCTACTGATTTACTTTTTCGTTTCGGCGGTGAAGAGTTTGTGCTGGTATTTGAACCGACCGATTATGACTCGATAAAAGCGAAAATGGACGAGTTTATGGATCTTGTCAGAAGTACACATTTTCCGTTCGTGAAAAAGCTAACAGTAAGCGTTGGCATGTCTCGAATAAGCCCTTATGACTTTCCCATTACGGTCTTAGAAAATGCGGATAAAGCATTATATTACGCTAAAGAAAATGGGCGTGACATGCTATGTTTTTATGAAGCACTTCTTTCAGAGCATAAAATAGAAATACCAGAAGGTAACACGGATATTGATCTGTTCTAGTGACTCTTAATAGTATAAAGCATTGAGTATGTCGTTTTTATATGCACCTAACAGCCTAAAAGTTGCTATTACTACCGCTCACAGGGAGATTCAGATACACTTAACCTAGCGTTAAACTGCATGGCAGACAACATGTTACACATCATTCAATCAAACCGAATGGAAATCTTGCAGGCGCAACTCTGCACGTTGATAAAATCCGCTCCGCTTACTAATCCTTTTGCCAAAGAAGCTGTATTGGTACAGTCCCCAGGTATGTCCGAGTGGTTAAAACTTGGTATGAGTCAGCACTTGGGGATCAGCGCACAAGTAGATTTTCCTTTACCCTCCAGTTTTATTTGGAAGTTATATCAACGTTTTATCGACGATGTGCCAAGTGAGTCCGCGTTTAATAAAGGTAACATGGCTTGGAAGCTTTTTACGATATTACCTACTTGCATTGACAACCCAAATTACGTTGCGTTAAAACGCTATTTGGGGGAAGACCCTTCAGGAATCAAACTATTTGCGTTATGCGAAAAAATTGCTGACGTATTTGACCAATATTTGATGTACAGACCTGAGTGGATAGAGCTTTGGGAACAAGGTCACGATAGTCTCCTAGACGTTGATGTGGCTGCTATTGCACCTTGGCAGCCAGATCTTTGGCGGCGCTTGGTAAATCACGTGACTAAGCTTGAGCAAAGCCCATATCATCGCGCTAACATGCATGAGCAATTGTTACAGGCATTGGATCACACTGAAGCAGAGCAACTCCCAGAGCGGATCTGTATTTTTGGACTGTCGGCCATTGCGACAAGCCAGCTAGAGATCTTCCAAGCGCTTGGTAAGAAAACCAATGTATTTTTGTTTTTTTTCAATCCCAGTGAACATTATTGGGGGGATTTGGTTGATGAAAAAACACAGGCCAAAGTTGCAGCAAAATATGCCAAAATGCCTGAGCTTGAAGCGAAAGATGGTGAGTATTATTACATTGGTAATCCGCTATTGTCGTCGTGGGGGAAACTGGGGCGAGATTACTTTGAACAGCTACTACAGTTAGACGCGAGTTGGATTGATGGCTTTGATAGTGAATTTAATGATCATCTGTTGGGTCTGGTACAGCGAGAAATTTACCAATTGGCATTTAAGGGTGAATCATTAACTGCCGATCCAAACTGGTTTGTCTCTGAAGAAGGCAAATTACCAATTCCAGCGCATGACCGCACTTTAGTATTTCAAGATTGCCATACTCCACTGCGTGAAGTGGAACGGTTACATGATTATTTACTGAATCTTTTTGAGCAACACCCAACACTTACCCCCAAAGATGTAATCGTAATGATGCCTGATGTTGGTGCCTACTCACCCTTCATTAAAGCTGTTTTTGATAGTACGGATGAAGCAATTCGCATTCCATACGCGATCTCGGATTTAGCGATTGAACAAGAGCGACCTATACTTACATCCTTTGTTACTTTAACCGACCTACCTCATAATCGCTTTTGTGTGTCTGACATTTTAGATTTGTTGGGGGTGGCACCGATTGCGGAGCAGTTTGACCTAGAAGCACATGAATTTGACTTGATCCGCTATTGGCTTGAGCAGGTAAACGTAAAGTGGGGCTTGAACGAGCAGCATAAGTATGAGTATGGGCTGCCTAAAATATCGCTAAACACATGGCAACATGGTCTAAACAGATTGCTTTTAGGTGTTGCGACTAACGACGAGCTTACCTCGTTTGCGTCAATTTACCCAGCTGATGAAGTTGAAGGCATGTCGGTGGCTGTGCTAAACAAGCTGATCGGTTTTATTGATGCTTTGATATGGTTGAAGCAAGCCCTGAGTAAGGAGCAAACGTTAGCGCATTTTGCCACCATTTTGCGTCAAGCAATGGCACTATTTTATTTTGCTGAGTCAGAGCAGAGTTGGGATTTGCTCAAGCTTGAACAGATCATCGAAAATATTGAAAAGCATTATGAGAATGGTGATATTCAAGAGCCTGTGTCGGCAAAGATATTGGCTTACTTGGTCAAACAAGGTGTAAAAGAGAAGGGAGTAGGACAACGCTTTTTAGCTGGTGCTATTAATTTTTGTACACTGATGCCGATGCGGGCAATTCCATTTAAAGTGGTTTGCATGCTTGGCTTAAATGATGCGGACTATCCCCGCACGGTGCAGCCCATAGGCTTTGATTTAGTTGCTCATTCAGCACGAAGAAAAGGTGACCGCTCGCGAAAGTTAGATGACAGATATCTATTTTTGGAGGCGCTACTAAGTGCTAGAGAAAATCTCTATATCAGTTATATCGGTCGCTCATGCTTCAATAATGAAGTGCAAGTGCCCTCAGTATTGGTCAGTGAATTGGCTGAGTATCTGGCGCGTAGCTTTTATTTTGAGGATACGCCTAAGCAGCCTGTCGTATCTAGATTAACGCAACAGCTGCCATTGCAACCATTCAATCCCGAACATTTTAAAGCCGGTTCGCTGCAAAGTTATAATAAAACCTGGTTATGGCAACATACAGCGATTGAAAATAAGACTGAGGACGCGCCGCTTGAGGTGCCGCTGGATACCGAAATTGAGTTTAGTGATTTGCTACGCGGAGTCTGCGAACCACAAAAGTTATTTTATCAGCAATCTCTTGGTGTAAAACTAAAGCCCATAGAGGCACTTGCTCCAGACGAGGAACCATTTGCATTAAATGCCTTGGAGCGCTATCAATATCTGGATGAAGTTCTTGAAGCACAACTGCGACAAAAACCTCTCAATATTGAGCAAATTTTGCAGCGGGGGTCATTACCACAAGCGAACATAGGTAAACTTCAGTTAGATGGGCTTTTGATGCGTATTGAGCCTATGACGAGAGTACTGACTCCTTTACTCTGTGAAGCTAAAGAGCCCATTGAGCTCAAGTTGCACCTCGATAGTCATATTGTAGTGGGATGGCTCGATAGTTTATATGAAAATCGCCAAGTGTATTACCGCAGCGCCAGTATTAAGGCTAAAGATTTGATTAAGGGCTTTCTAAACCACTGTGCTGCTTGTGCGATAGGGCAGGAAGTGACGACTTATATTGTGGGTCTAGATCAGAGCATTAAATTTGCTGTGCAGGGACAGCAGCAATCACTTGAATATCTACAACAGTGGCTAGCGTTTTATAAACAAGCGCTTAGCGAACCAGTTCCTTTTTTTGCAAATACCAGCATGGAGTTTGCCAAAACACAAGACCTCAAAAAAGCAGCGAGTAAATTTAAGCCGCAATATATTGGTCGTGGAGAGGGGGAGGATCCCTATGTACAGCTTTGCTTTAATGATCTCTCTACTCATGAGTTGCGCTTTTGTGAACTAAGCCTCGCTCTACTTGAGCCGATATTAAAGACTGCAACGGAGGTGGCTCATGGAAATACTTAATCCCGTCACTATGCAGCTGAGTGGGTTAAACCTTATTGAAGCCAGTGCCGGCACAGGAAAGACTTATACTATCACGGGCCTTTATCTGCGCTATTTACTTGGTTTGCGCACACCGGGTGAGCAAACCGCTCCATTAAGTGTTGAACAAATTCTTGTGGTTACTTTCACTGAAGCCGCGACGCAAGAGATCAAAGACAGAGTGCGCAAACGTATCATCCAGGCCAGAGATGTATTGCTTGGTGAAACAGTTAACGATGATTTGATAGCCGCAATTTTAGCTCAAGTTACAGATAAAAAGCGGGCTTTTGATCTACTCGATGCGGCGGCTAAATCGATGGATGAAGCAGCGATTTTCACCATTCACGGCTTTTGTCAAAGAATGTTAAAGCAACATGCTTTTGAATCTAAAGTGGCATTTAACCTAGAGTTTATTCTTGATGAAAGTGAACTTATTGAAGCTGCAATGGCAGATCATTGGCGGCGTTTTGTTTACCCTCTAGACGAAGAAAAGACCCAAGCGGTGGTGGAGCAATTTGCTACGCCTTATGCACTTGCCAAGCAAGTCAAGCCACTACTTAGCAAAGAAAACGCTGATATTAAACCTGCGATGTCGTTAGATGCGGTGTTTGCCGCGCGCGAAAAGTACCAAACGCTAGCGCTTTGGTTAAAGGCTGAGATAGTCAAAGCGGATTATCTTAACGTACTTAAAAATGCAGGTTTGGCAGGTAATCGTGCGCCTGGTCGAAAGGCAAATTTACAAGCCCTTGAAGACTATGTAAATAGTGAACAGTGGTGGTTTGAGTTTGGTTCTAGCAATCACTCCTTTGGTTTGTGGGGCAGCGAAAGCTTAGCTGATCCTAAACAGTATAAAAAGAATACTACACCTTTGCAGCATGAACTCATTCGCCATTTTGATACCTTAGCTGAATTACATCATTTAGTGAGTAGTGGTCTCAATATTGCCTTGGTGCGCCAAGCAGTAACTGAGGTTAGTGCATTGCTATGTGCACACAAAGAAGAATATGGACTAATTTCTCCTGACGATTTATTGAAACAGTTACATCAAGCATTGCTAGGTGATAGCGGTGAAGCTCTGGGTGAGAAGATAGCGCAGCAATATCCTGTTGCTATGATCGATGAGTTCCAAGACACCGATCCTGTGCAGTACGGTATTTTTAGTGAAATTTACAAGCGTGAGCAGACCGCTCTGACAATGATTGGCGATCCAAAGCAAGCAATTTATGGTTTTCGAGGGGCAGATATTTTTACCTACATTGGCGCTAAAAAAGGGATTGCAAGTCACAACCAATTTACGCTAGCCACCAATTATCGCTCTGACAGTGATGTGGTGGCTGCGGTGAACACTATTTTCACGCGTCACCCAAACAGCTTTATCTATAACCAAGACATTCCTTTTATTGAAGTGTGTGCTAAAGGCAAAGCGCAGGATGCACGCTTTACCATTAACGGTGAAAAACACACCGCCTTGTGTTTTAGTGCACTGCCCAATGGCGATGAAGCTCTCAATAAAAGCGCAGCACAAGCGGGGTTGAGCCAAGCGTTTGCTGCGAAAGTGGCAGCCTTGATAGAAAAAGGACAAACAGGGCTTGCTAAAATTGGTGAAGAGCCAGTGGTACCTGCCGATATTTGTATTTTGGTACGTGACCGTATTGAAGCCAGTTTAATGAAACGTGCTTTAAACCAGCGTGGTGTTGCCAGTGTTTATCTTGCCAGAGATAGTGTGTTTAGCCAGCCGTTAGCTATTGCCTTGTATCAGTTATTAGAAGTGCTGCATGGTAGCTATGATGAGGCTGCCCTTAGAGGTGTGCTTGCTGGGCCTTTGTTTAACCTTGAGCATCGTGCATTATTTGAATTGCAATTTAACGAACAAGAGTGGCAGCATTATTTGCAGCTATTTAGTGAGTTAACTCAGTTGTGGTATCGCTCTGGTGCGATGGCGATGTTAGAGCACCTGCTTTGCGTATGTGAGCTTCCTGTTGTTTGGCGGCAAAAGGGGATTGAAGTTGAGCGTTGGCTCACAGACTTTCGACACTTGGCAGAGCTGTTACAGCATAAGCAGCTGGAGTTGGATGGCAGCGGTCGAGTGTTACGCTGGTTCTTATCACAATTGAATAATGCGCAAAGTGATAGCAGTCAAATTCGACTAGAGAGCGATGCTAACTTAGTCAAGATAGTGACGATGCACGCTTCAAAAGGGCTGGAATATCCTCTTGTTTTTATGCCGTTTGCGCTGGGCTATCGAGAATCAGATACCTGTGTGTACCATCAAGAAGGAAAGCTCGTTGTTGACCTTGATGCGGGTGAGGAAGCGAAAGAAAGTGCTGAACAAGAGCGCTTAGCTGAGGATATTCGTTTACTCTACGTTGCGCTCACCCGAGCAGTGCATTACTGTGAATTGGGTCTATACGACATACAGCAAGGCAGAAGTAAAAAATCGGCGCTTCATAAAACTGCACTGGGCTTTGTGTTATTTGGCGCGCAGACGTTTGATACGGAAAATGAATGGCAAAGAGAATTATCACAGCTTTGTGATACACACACAGCAATGGCCTTCACTTTGGTAGAGCAAGCGCAATACCCCAATCAAATTATTACCACCTCGGCAAATGAAGCGCCACCGCGACTGACTGCCAAAGTATTTACCGGTAGCATAGAAAGGCACTGGCGTACTACCAGCTTTAGTCAGCTTAGTTATCATACCCACCATGGTGATAAACCCGCTGGCGCAGTAGATGAAAACCATTTACTCGATTTACCCGAGCAGCGCCAAGAAAGGGAAAAGAATGCTTATACTTTTCCAAAAGGGGCAAAACCTGGAAGCTGCTTGCACGAAATTTTTGAGCTGATTGATTTTACAGCACCGCGTGTGCCAAAAGGCGACGACAAACTCACGCTCACAGAGGCGGTAGCCAAATCGTTGGACAAATATGGTATTGCCGATGACTGGCAAACTCCTACAGAGCAGTGGATAGCTAGTAGCTTAGCTACGCCACTACTTCCTCATACTAAACTACAACTTGCTCAGCTTAAACCAGAACATTGTATCGTTGAAATGGAATTCTATTTGCCTTTAAAGCCTCTCAGTGCCATGAAACTTAACAAGATCTTGAGTGATATTACCGGGCAAAAGTCATTTTTAAACTTTGATGATGTAAAAGGCATGCTAAAAGGCTTTATTGATTTGATATTTCAATGGCAAGGGCAATTCTTTATTCTCGATTATAAATCGAACTATTTAGGTGATAGTTCAGACGATTATCAACATGATAACTTAAGTGCGGCGATGTCCTCTCATCAATACCATCTACAATATATGATTTATACCGTTGCGCTGCATCGATTATTAAAGCAACGCCTACCTGACTACCAAGTGCAGCAGCATCTAGGTGGGAACTATTATCTGTTTTTGCGCGCGCTTCCAGATAACCAAGGTATTTTCTTTAATCAATTGAGTGTAGAGCAAGTGTTACAATTGGATGCGTTGTTTGAGGAGTCGGTATGAGTCAATTAAGTATGGACTTTGATGCCTTTGACCATGATAGTTTTATCTCTCTATTAGTAGAGTATAAACGTATAGGAAAAGCCGACTTAGCGCTGGCCAAGTTATTGAATGAACAGCGCCTAGATGATTATTTATATGTCTTTTTGTTGTTGTTAATTATGCACTCACGCCAGCATAGTTGTTTAGCGCTCGAAGAGATTAATTGGCAAGACCCGTTTGAGCTGAACTACCTTGTTGAAGATGTCAGCCAAGCATTGTCACCTTTTATAAATACGACCATGACAGTACAGGCGCTCTTGCAACACCCGGCTATTGGTGAGGATAAACCGCTCAGGCTTTACGGAAGTAAGCTTTATTTGGCTCGTTTAGCTAATTACGAAGCGAAACTCGCCGGTTATTTTGAGACACTAGCAAGAGCTCAGGTTACATTAGATGAAGAAAAACTCAGCAGCTTGTTAGACTTCTACTTTCCACCGCAACAGGGAACAGAAGAGCTTGACTGGCAAAAAGTGGCTTGTACGCTTGCAGTTGTAAAGCGCTTTTGTGTGATCACGGGTGGTCCCGGAACTGGCAAAACGACCACAGTCACTAAGCTATTAGCGATTTTGCAGTCACTGTATGTACGTGCCCCCCTCACGATTAAACTTGTCGCACCAACGGGTAAAGCTGCGGCTAGGCTAAGCGAGTCTATCATTGGTGCAAAAGCCAGACTTACTTTACCTTCTGATTTAGCCGAACTACTTCCAGAGCAAGCGCAAACGGTTCACCGTCTGCTCGGTGTGATCCCGAATAGTTTGCACTACCGTCACAATCAAGATAATCCATTACACTTGGATGTACTGATTGTTGATGAAGCCTCTATGGTTGACTTGTCTTTAATGGCAAAGCTGGTGGATGCGTTACCAAAACATGCTCGGTTGATCCTACTTGGCGATAAAGACCAGTTGGCATCGGTGGATACAGGCAATGTACTTAGTGATTTATGTGAGAATTTAACGCTGGGGCAAGTGCCAAACTATAGCCATGAACTAAGCACTAAATTGACCAGCTTAAGTAGGCAAGCGTTACCAAAAGGCGGTCATGAACCTGCCCAATTTATGCTTGAGGACAATCTCGCATTTTTACAAAAAAGCCACCGTTTCGATAGTAATAGTGGTATTGGCCAACTGGCATATGCGGTAAATAGCAACAATAAACGAAAATTAGACGCAGTGATTAAGCAAGGCTTTGCTGATCTGCAACTACATGAACTCAATAGCGATGCTTATAATGCGCTTATTGTTCGTGCAGCAGCACATTATAAACGTTATCTTGAGGCAATTAATAGTGCACAAAGCGAAGCGTATATACACAGTGAATTTGCCAGTTATCAACTGCTCGCCGCTGTACGCGAAGGGCCATATGGCGTTAACGAACTAAATCGCCGAATTGAACTTAAGCTCGCTCAAATGGGACTTATCCAGCCTACAGGTCGTTTTTATGTTGGTATGCCGATTATGATCACGCAAAATGATTATCAGCTGAAACTTTTTAATGGAGATATCGGCATTATTCTGCGAGATGAGCAAGGAGACTTACAGGCCTCCTTTATAGATGAACAAGGTAACGTGAGGCGCTTTTACCCTGCGAGATTACCGAGCTTTGACCGAGTTTATGTAATGACAATACACAAGTCTCAAGGATCGGAGTTCGCCCATACCGCGATGATCTTGCCTCCAATCCAACGCGCTCAGCAGGGCATTAATCGGCAGCTCATTTACACCGGTATTACTCGAGCTAAAAAACACTTTGAATTAGTTGCACAATATAAGGTTTTACTCAGTGGCATGAACCGCAGTGTGAGTCGCAGTAGTGGCCTTCGGGAGCGACTCTCGTTTACGGAATGAGCCATTACATCAGGCTAGTTAGCGATTTTCATACGCATCATACTTTTTGGCAAATCGTTCAAATGCCGCTCTTAGCTCTGGGTTTTCATTGATCTGCGTTAGGATGTCGGCTTTTTGTGCCTTTCTTTTGGTGTTAGTGACTGAACGAACATCTGAAGCATCAGGCATGGAGAGATACTTTAAAGAATAAGCGGGGTTTTTTAAGTCTTGGATATTAAGCTGTATGTGCTGCTTAGTGAGGCTGTGAAAACTTTCCTTTGTGAATCGAGTTTCGCATTTGAATGATTTTATTTTGCTGCCATGTCGCGGCTTTTTATCACATTTAGTCTTGAATGAATCATCCGAGGCAAACTTGTTGTACAAATCATAAAAGTCTTTTTTGGCACTTTCCATTTCGAGCTTCAAGACATATTGAGGCTTTTCGCCAATGACTTCTATACGTTCAATCACTTGCTGATTGTTGTCATCTACAGATGCGACACTAAACAACGGAAAAGTCGCAACCAGAGCACCTATCAACTGACGTAAGTATACTGATGTCATTATTATTATCCTTATTATAGATACAATTTTAGTTAACGGTATCACAAGCAACTACATTGAACAATAAATAGCCGCACTTGAATCTACCTATTTTGTTATTAATTTTTTGTTGTTAACTTGTTTTATTTTTGGGGTGTTCTAAGGTTAGAGAGAGCTTAAGAGCTAGCTCGCCCAGTGAGTAGATTTGCCATCAGTAACGCGTTACTGATGGCGTTTTTTAAAACTTAATTTTCTCTATAAGAGTATTGGGGTCAATTTCCAGCTCATCCATTAAAGACCATCGGGTCTGTTTCTGAATACTGCCTTTACCTAAAATCCAATAATCGTAGGTCTTATCGATATGGCCATTGGTGTGCTGAATAGTAAGCCAAGAATTAACATAACTGAGTAAGTCTTGATTGCGTTTTGCCACTGCAAAGCCTACGGGATATTTCAAGTCAGCACCCTTTGGTACTACAACCCCAAACTGGGGGTAAAACATACTCCAAGCAAAGCCAGCTTCAGCGCTAATCACCAAAGCGTCATATTGATCTGGATGTTCGAAATAGCTTTGTAGGTTGTTAATACTGGATACTTGCACTTTTGGGTTTTGCAGGGCTAATTGTTTGAGTATTGGCGCATACTCCATGTGTGCAAGCTTCAGCTTTTCCAAAGTAAGTAATGCGGACTTGTCTGTGAATCTTTTTAAATCATGATCTTTTGCTAACAAAGCCAGTTGTAATTCCAGTACTTTGTCACTAAAACGTACATTCTGTAAGTCAGTTATATTTATTTCAAGACCTGACATTGCAACATCAAAATAGCCTTTATTAAGGTAGGCTGCTAATTGAGGTTTTTTAAATGGAATAAACTCAACTCGTACTCCCAAATCAGATGCCAATCTATGAGCCAAACTGACATCAAAACCGACCAGTTGATCTTTTTGATTGAAGTAACTAAACGGAACATTATCAACGAGGTATCCAACACGCAGTAGATTACGCTTTTTGATCACATCAATATTGGTAAGTGATAATTCACCGCTTTGGTATGCCTTGGGTACATAGCTAAGTACATGAGCTGGTACAGTATCTGAAATCACCATATTAGCAATCGCTTCATCTGCTGACTTAGTTTGTTTGCCGAGGTAATTATTTGCTGTAAAACTCAACAACATAAATGCCGGGAGTAAAGCAGATAGTAAGGTCAAATAGTAAACTGATCTTACTCGTTTCAAGTGGAGCTGTTTACGGTTGATAAAAATACACAAAAATACAAAAGCAAAGATATATACCACAGTGGTAGGAGAAACCACTTTGGCAGTCAGTACAGACATAGAGAGATACAGCTGATAAGTGTCTGCGGGAACGCGTAAAATATCCAGTAAATAGGGAATAGCAATATGCACATTCGCAAAGTAACTCAGCATCGCCGACAAAGACACATTAGGGATTTGTTCGAAGCCGATTTGGTTGCCGGTAAGCCATGCTGCAAAAGAGACGAAAATTAAGGTAGTTAGCTTACCTAAACTTGGGAAGGTATAAGCGATAGGTACGAGCACCTCCGCAATGTGATCAGAGTTTTCATCGCTTTGCTTGATTTTGCGTAAATGGTCTTTTATCCCTTCGGTGATCACTGGTAATACAATAAAAACGTTGCCGGTACTGAATGCGGTGATCCACGCATTGCGCATAACCATGATGAGGTCGCGATACTTTACAGGGGTGAGTGCGGCAACAAGCATAGGGAGCAGCACTAACATCAAATACACGCCGACACATAAAACCACAACCCAGTACACCTGTAATTCAGACAGTTCTTCAGCGCTCATCGTGCCTGCCGTGCTTGCTGTCATAGCAAAAATACCGATAGGGAAGATGGCTATGATCTTCTTCGAAATGACCGACAGACCTTGACCGACGACTTCTAATACATCGAGTAACCGGTTCTTCTTTTGGTTAGAAATAAGCGCCATGCCCAGAGCGATACAAAATATGACTAAGGCCGGTACATTACCTTCTGCCATAGAAGCAAAAGGGTTTGAGGGAATATAATGTTTTACAAAGTCTATTTCGGGCGCTGCTGCAACCAGCGCAGGGGAGAAAAAGGTGCCAGCATCATGCGCTGGTAATGTCATAATAAAGCACCAGATCACAGCAAGACCTATTACCCAAATAGAGAGCATGACTAGTGCCGCTTTTGCAAGAATGCTTTTAACTTGTTCTGGATTAAATTTCCCCAACCCCACGATGAGGCTGACGACGATATAAGGAAGAATGGTGATTTGCATCAGGTTCACAAAACCTGTACCGATAGGCTTTAAAAATGATAACCGTTCACCGAAAATTAAACCAGCAAAAATACCAAGTATGAGCGCCCAAAGCATCCAGTTAATGTTTTTTAGAAAATTAAGCAATTTTGTCATGTGCTCAGTCGAAAAAAGAGCGGTATTTTAATTAGCTTAGCTTAAAACTTACTGAATGTTTGAGCGATTTGATTACAAATCATTGAGTGTTTACTCAAAGTTCATAATCATCCCCATTTTTGGCACGATAACAGGCTCTTCCTGCGGGTTGTTGCACACCATGATAAAAGCTCATCCACAGCTTTTGAAGCTGGGTTTTAGTCTTTTTCCCAACCACAGATGCCAATGGTGTTTCAACGATGATATCTTCGATATGGGCATTATCAAATTGTCCAAGTGCTCCGCAGCGGTTGAAGGTAATTTCAATATGTAAGCCATCGTCTTGCTTTAATAAAATAGCTTCTGGCGTTTCACGGTGACCGCAAAGCGCGACGAATTGGCTACACTTTTTTAAGCCACAATGGGTGCCGTTGGCAAAAAACGCAAGCAGGTGGTTGTAGTAAACCACATAGTCAGTCACCTCCATGTGTGAACCAAACTCTAAAGGACACTGTTCATCAAGATACTGTTTTGCCAGCATTGACTGTTGCGCTTTCGTATCGTCAATTAGTTGCTCTGTATGCGGTTGTAATTGCGCTGCCATGATCCACCTCTCTTGTTCATGTTGTCATAAATTGGGAAATATATTCTGGTTGTTTTGTATACATCTTGAGTGTAAGTTAAATATCTAAATAATTTCACAAAAAGAATTTCACAGTGTGAATTTCACAAAAAGGGGTGTGAAATAATGGCAAAAACTGCAAGTTTAATTCGAAAATCTCACTTTTTGGGTACGAAAATAAGAAATTTAAGAAAGCGTAACCACCTAACTTTGGAAGATTTATCGGCAAGGTGTGTTAAGCAAGACCCGAGTAGTGCACCATCCGTTTCATACTTATCCATGATTGAACGGGGTCAGCGTACGCCAAGCGAAGCGATGCTAGAAAACTTCTCTAACGTATTTCAAAAGCCGATTGAGTGGTTTTTAGATAGTCAACCTGAGGCACCTGAGATTGCACCTGATAAGGGCAGCTCTGGTGGTATCGTGGGTATGGCGCTAGAGCCCAATTTTTTATTTGAGAAAGACATTTTACAAATCGCTATTCCAGAAATGCTCTCTCAAGCTGGTATTAGTGGCAGGCAGTTTGCGCACCTTCTGATCCGTGCCCATCAAGAGCATCACCAAAATCATTTTCCAGATTTGGAGCGTGTAGCCGATGAAGTTGGCGGTAAAAATTTATATTTAAGTTGTGAAGACCTGATGTCTCTTTTACATGCCAAGGGAAGAAAGGTAGAGTGGTTCGAGCAATCAGGAAGTCTCAATGAGGGAATTGTGACTTCTTACTTTAAAGAGCCAAATGTGGTGTTTATAAATCGCATACTACAATCCCATCCGGCGAGGATGAAATATGACTTAGCCGTTCATATTGGTCATGCAGTGCTACACAATAATGAGGGACTAGACTGTGTACTAAGTACAGGAGAAAGCCGTAAGAATAGTGACAACCCAGACCACGATACGCCAAATGCACAGGATATTCTTGGTGCTTGGCAAGACTTTGAATCAAGTTTTTTCGCTGGGGCACTGCTGTGCCCTCGCACGCCATTTCGACAGCTACTTGAAAGTAGAGGGTATGATGTTCGTGTGCATGAGTCGTTGGGGATTTCTGCGTCAGTAGCAATGCGTCGGATGACTTCCGTATCACCTTACCCGCATTGGCACTACTTTGACGCATATCAGGCTGGAAAGCTAAAAGCAGTATACCGAGGCAATGGGATCCCATTACCGTGGGGCAATATGCGCAGCGTTGCCGATCCTTGTCAGCATTGGGCCGTCTTCAGAAAGTTCCATGATGATAGTAATGCCGCCAGTGCCCAGCTTTCTATTCTGAATGTTAATGGCAAGCCAAGGTTATATTGCTGTGAATCAGTGAAAATCACAGATGTGGCAAATCGTCCTAGGGTGCTCTGCGCAGGTCTTGACTTAAATCCTGCCATTCGGGCTCAAGGTATAGATGCAGACACTTTAGTGGGAGAGCTACAGCAAGCGTGTATCAGTTATGGAGGCTCAAGTGTTGTGCCATACCATATGAAAACGCAGTTATTGAGGGTTGCAAAAATTTTGAATATTCAGTGGGTTGAGAGGGGGCTTGAAGGCGCTGTCCGAGTCATATGTACTCGCGGCAAAAGTTGCCCCAGAAAGCCGGGGTGTTATCTCAACGGTCACGGATAATAAAAATGATAGTTATATCGAATTCTTCTATTTTTACCTTGAGATAGTATACACATTTAGTTTACACTTTTCAGGTTCATAAAGTGGGTACTAAAATAATTTACTCTATGACAGATTATTTTGATTAAGATATTTTTGCAGTTTCTGCGTGAAATATGCGTTATTTGAGAGGAAGCTATGCTGTATAGACTGGGGGTCATCTTCCCAACATAGACTGCTTAATTAATCAAATGGGTATTTAACAAAACTTATAAAGGGAATATTTAATGTTTAATCGAAAAAGCGCCTACTTATCAATTTCTTGTT
Organism: Pseudoalteromonas sp. PS5; assembly: GCF_004103255.1. Lineage (NCBI taxonomy): Bacteria > Pseudomonadati > Pseudomonadota > Gammaproteobacteria > Alteromonadales > Pseudoalteromonadaceae > Pseudoalteromonas > Pseudoalteromonas sp. PS5. Next base: position 25,312 of record NZ_RCSQ01000015.1, on the reverse strand, counting down.
TGTTGTTTTCTATATCAGCATCTGCTGAAATTATAACTGTACACTTTGATGCAAAAGTTAGATCTGTACAAACTCCCAGCGGTACTGAACGTCCACAGGTACAAGATGGAGAGAACTTAAACTTTACGATTGCATACGACACCGAGGCAGAATTAGTGAATAATTACTATGTCGATAGTAATCCTAACAGTTATTTTTCTGCCAGCTTTGAAGGTGGGTTAACAGCTTCAAATAAAAACCTTGGTGGCACAGTACATAAAATCGAGTCAAACAAAATGGAGTTCCCGGAGTATAACGAAGTTCATTACGATACGAACTTTTCTCCAAAAAACACAGTGACAAATAACGGTGAGAGCATCTACTTTTACCTGCAGTTTAAGCAAATCACTGATGAATTGCGTGATGTAAAACTAATATCTGATTGGAATGTAGCACCAAATTATTTTGTTTGGACTGAAGCTTTAGTCCAGTACAATCGTTCATTTATCTACGCAGATATCACGAACTTTACTGTTGGAAACACAACGTCCGTAATTACCAGCGTTGAAGCGGGTAACCAGCAACTAGCAACAACAGGTGGCACAGTAAACTATGCTTACTCCATCGCTAACCAAGAAGAGACAGGAGCAACTGTTGAAGCATGGGAATATATCACCATGCCAGATGGTACGGCATATAATTTAGGTGGGACATCAGAAATCAAGCTGGCACCAAAAGAAGAGTATGTTCAAACCGGTCGTTACTTCACTATTCCTGCCTATTGGCCAGCCGGCCAGTATACGTACAATTTCCAGTCTATGCTCATCGATGGTGGTGGCAAGAAAGGAGAAATGTCGAAAAGTGCTTTTACATTTATTAAGGAATGACAATATATTCCCTTAACAGTCGCTCCATTGAGTGAATAAGAGTACTTAATAAAAGGTAGACAGTAAAAGTGCGTACTTGTACGCGCTTTTTATCATGCAACCTGAGCTGGGGATGCACATTGCTTATCCACAGCTTAGGTTTATTACGCAAATTAATGTCAAATTTTGTTTCTGATCAGGTCTCTGACAAGTAACCTCGCTGGGTGAATGGCTTGATGAACACGCTCGCTAAACGGTCTTGCCTCGCCAAGTAGACCAGCAACTAAATGCTCTGTCGCAAGTGGTGCACTGCACAGTCCTCGAGCGCCAAAACCTGTAACAATGTGAATTCCTTGATAGGGCTGCGCAGCTTCATCAAAGCCGTAGTGTTTTCCCTTTCGTAAATTGGCAAATGCGGAACAAAATTCCTCATTATGTTGCACTTGACCAAGCATAGGTAAGTGGTCGTTGAAGCAGCAACGTACCGCAGCCTTTTCTGAGACAATATCACCAAGGCTGTTTACCAAATCGGTACCTTGATAAAAGTTTTCAAGTTGTGCACGGTTGGTCACATTGTCCTCATCCCTTATTGCCCGACTTTTAGTGTTTTTATCAAAGGTGGCTCCCATGCAATGTAGCTCGTCCATCGCGGGGGTAAAATAACCTTTATGACAAAGTACAGTTGTAAGTGCCTTGGACGCTTGACCAGCCTCAATATGAGAAACTTGACCACGAACACCATGCAGTGGCACATGTTGAGTCTGCTCGAAGCGATCTGAGTGCTCGCCACCGCAGACGAAGACATCTGAAAAAGGTCCAAACGTCTGCTCTTCGGTATGAAGTATCCAATCTTGGGTCACTTTTTCTAGTTTGATAATATCTGTATCGAAATGTGCCTCAATTGGGGTGAGAGAGTTGGCTGCGTCAAATAACGCTTTTGTTGCTTCTGCCGGGTTTAACCAGCCCGCTTCGGGAATAAAAAGTCCACCGTATGGTAGCTGTGTGTTAGCAATAGCCGACGCTTGCTCGCTATCTACTGGGTATACTAAAGCATGTGGCCAGGCTGCTTTATCGACTAGATTTTGGTGTTGCGTTTGTTTAGCCTTGGTTACCGATTGCAGTAGTACACCACACCAGTCGTGAGCAAATTCATAACCACTGCTTGCTAGGTGTTGATATAGACGCTTGGCATACAAAAAGCTATGAGCGTAAAATTCACTTGGTGGTGTGTTATCTGCTTGTAAGTTCGGATAAACAGCGCCTTGGCGATTGTGTGATGCGCCTTTTGCCAGGTCATCATCTTGACAAAATAGTGTTGCATTCAGGTTTCTTTTACTGAGATGGTAGAGCAAGCAGCTCGACGCAATACCACCACCAATCACTGCTATATTATTAAGCTGACGCGGCTGAACAGAGTAATATTGTGGCGTATTAGATTGTTGATTTGCGTGTTTGAGCTTGCCCACAACCATTTCGCGTTTGCGGCCAAATCCTTTCACTTTTTTACACTCAAACCCTGCTTCTTGTAGTCCTCGACGGACAAAACCTGCGGCAGTAAAAGTCGCAAAAGTTGCATTGTCTCGGCTCATATTAGCCATGGTGTTAAATAAGCTTTGTTGCCACATGTCAGGGTTCTTGCTCGGCGCAAAACCATCTAAGAACCAAGCATCAATAATCCCGTTTTGTTCAAAACTTATCTGCGGTAGGTTATCGTGAATATCTCCAAACCATAAATCTAATGTCACTGAGCCACTATCAAACTCTAGCCTGTGGCAGCCTTCAAGTGCCATAGGGTATTGTTGGCAAAGTTTTTTGGCAAGTGGCGCTAGAGTTGGCCAAGCTTGAAGTGCTTTAACTAAATCATCGATATGAATTGGATACTTTTCAAAAGATACAAAGTGAAGTTGGTTAACACTAGCGTCTTTGCTACGCTGGTTAAACTGATGCCAAGCATTGAGGAAGTTTAAACCAGTACCAAAACCCGTCTCGGCGATGACAAATCGATCTCTGCCATGATTTTGTAATCGCTCGTCGATATGGTTTTGAGTATAAAAAACATAATGTGATTCGGCTAGGCCATCATCATTAGAGAAATAGACATCGTCAAAACTATTTGCAACTGGTGTACCTGCATCATTGAAGTGTATTTGAGCGTTTTTTATCATGAAAGACTCTATATCTGACTTGTTATAGTGTATTTTACTGACTTTCTGCGCAATAGTCTGGTTGCATTTTTGTTTATTTAGGTTCAGAGTACATGTGTACGCTGGAAAGCTGACCACTTGACGCTAGAATTCAGCGTATAATACGCATAATTTGTAATATCGAAGGGAATAAACCCATGAGAAGAGCCGTTATTACGGGGATCGGTGTCGTTTCGAGCATCGGCAATAACAAGCAAGAAGTTTTAGAGTCATTAAAAGCTGGTAAAAGCGGCATCGCTTTTAATCAGGAGTTTGCAGATAACAACTTACGTAGTCACGTGTCTGGTAATATAGATATTGACGTAAAATCTCTAGTGGACCGTAAGGCACACCGTTTTATGGGAGACGCGGCAGCGTTTTCTTATATTGCGATGGCGCAAGCAATTGAAGATTCAGGTTTATCAGAAGAACAGGTATCAAATGAACGCACCGGCTTAATTGTCGGCTCTGGTGGTGGTTCATCTAAGTATCAAGTTGAAGCTGCTGACATCTGTCGAGAGAAAGGAGTTAAGCGCGTTGGGCCTTATATGGTTCCGCGTACTATGGCTAGTACAACATCAGCATGTTTGGCCACTCCATTTAAAATTAAAGGCCTAAATTATTCTATCAGTTCTGCATGTGCGACCTCTGCGCATTGTATCGGTAACGCGGTTGAGCAAATTCAGTTAGGCAAACAAGATGTACTTTTTGCCGGCGGTGGTGAAGAGCTGCATTGGACACTGGCAATGGAGTTCGATGCAATGGGTGCATTGTCAACCAAGTATAATGAGACACCAGAGCTTGCATCTCGTACTTATGACGCAAACCGAGATGGTTTTGTCATTTCTGGTGGTGGCGGTATTGTTGTGGTCGAAGAGTTGGAGCATGCTCTGGCACGAGGCGCACACATTTATGCTGAAATTGTTGGCTACGGCGCAACATCAGATGGGTATGATATGGTTGCACCTTCAGGTGAGGGTGCCGTGCGTTGTATGAAGCAAGCGATGCAAGACATAAATGCACCAATCGATTACTTAAACACGCATGGTACATCAACGCCAGTCGGTGATGTAAAAGAGCTTGGCGCAATTCAAGAGCTATTTGGAGAAAACTCACCAGCTATTAGTGCAACTAAAGCAATGACAGGCCATGCGCTTGGCGCAGCTGGTGTACACGAAGCTATTTACTCTTTGTTAATGTTAGAAAATGACTTTATTGCACCGTCGATCAATATTGATGAACTGGACGAGCAAGCTCAAGGGTTAGATATTGTAACGCAGCGCCGTGACGGTGCATTAACAACCGTGATGTCGAACAGCTTTGGCTTCGGGGGTACAAATGCGACGCTCGTGATGCAAAAGTATAAAGGTTAAGTTTATACACTGTGTATCAGACATTAAAAAAGCAGGCTAGGCCTGCTTTTTTAATGTTTTGTGCTTTAACGCACTTTATGTTTCATTAAGCGTTCTTTATCTCGTGACCAGTCGCGGTCTTTTATATCGGCACGCTTGTCGTGTTGCTTTTTACCTTTTGCAAGATAAAACTCAAGTTTGACCCAGCACTTTTTCCAGTACATTGCTGTGGCGATTAAAGAGTAGCCATCACGTTCTGTTGCACCAATCAGACGAGAGATTTCGCGTTTATTTAGTAGTAGTTTACGATAACGAAGTGGATCGCATATCACGTGGGTTGAAGCACTATTTAATGGCTGTATCTGACTTGCCAACAAATACGCTTCACCATCTTTGATATGGATATAAGTATCTGAGATATTAACCTTACCGGCACGGATACTCTTTACTTCCCAGCCTTGTAATTCGATACCTGCTTCGAACTTTTCATGTAGTGAATACTCGTGACGCGCTTTTTTATTTAGCGCTATAGTATTGCTATTTGATTTACTTGAATTTTTCTTTGCCATAATGGCTTAGTCTACCTATAAATCCTGTTTTAAGACAGCGCTTTTTCATCAATGTGGTGTATTTTTACCTAGTCAGTGGCTGCAAACAAGATAAATCTGCAAAACCTTGATAAAATCCCCTTATTAAGAGTTGGAGTGTCTATGCCACAGATAGAAAAAAGTGCTTTGGTGATGTATAGCACCAAAGAAATGTTTGAACTTGTGAATGATGTTGATGCGTACCCTAATTTCCTACCTCATTGCTCAGATGCCAAGGTGATCAATAGCGATGAACAGGGAATGACTGCTAGCTTGGAAATATCAAAAGCAGGCTTAAAAAAATGGTTTACCACCAAAAATGAATTCGATGGTAATCGTGTGAGAATGTGCTTAGTTGACGGCCCATTTAAATCACTGCATGGTTATTGGGAGTTTACTGAGCTGGATGAGCAAGCTTGTAAGGTGAGCTTAAAATTGGAGTTTGAATTTGCCAGTAAATTGATAGAAATGGCATTTGGTAAATTATTCAATGAAGTAGCCAAAAATATGGTATCTGCTTTTACTCAGCGTGCTAAAATCGTGTACGGAGCAAGATAATGATAAAAGTTGAAGTGGTCTTTGCATTACCTGACAAAGCGACATCTGTGTCAGTTGACGTACCAGAGGGAACCTCGGCTGAGCAAGCGGTTTTACAATCGGGCATATTGGATAAGTGTCCAGAGATTGATGCAAATAATTTAACGCTCGGAGTTTGGAATCGCACGGTGAAGCTACATCAAGTAGTGAATGATGGCGATAGAATAGAAATATATCGTCCACTTATAGCTGATCCAAAAGAAGCGCGCAGACGTCGAGCAGAAAAAGCAAAAGAGGAAGGGCGAGCGAGTAAAATCACTGGAGGTCGTCCAACGACACCTGGAAATAATACCAATTAGACTTAATACTTGCTCAATTTGAAAGAGTAAATCTGACGCTAACTGGCTGCTAGAAAGGCATTAATTATCCGAAGCTCAGGTTACTTAGCTTCAAGTACTGAATGGGTGTTGAGCATTAAAAAAGGGGAAATCATTTCCCCTTTGACTACGAAATACTGACCGACTAGTTATGAATCTAGCGGCGTGTTAAATTCTTCAGGTTCTTCAAAGTCACCACTGATCCGCACTAGTTTGTCATTCTCAAAATAGACACTGAATGATTTTCTTACCTCTGATGGTCTATCAATATTAAACACATATTGATAGTGCCAGATATTATTGTTAAATGCGTCTTTCGCCAATGGTGTGCCGAGTACATATAATACTTGCTCTCTGGTCATTTGCACTCGAAGCTTATCTACATCTGACTGCTCTAAGAAATTACCTTGTGGCACGTTGATGCGATAAATCCAGCTTGAACAGCCAGACAAAAACACAGTCATAACTACAGCGCTGAGCCAAACAGAAAGGGTTTTATTAGACAGCATGAAATTGTGTATCCTTATTATCAGTTGTTAGCATGATACCGATTGCACAGAGAAGGTAAAGTCTCTTAGCGGATTTGGACTGCGTTAAGTGTAAAAAGTTCGTCTGTAAGTTGCAATAGGTGCAAAAAACCGTTTTAGGTGCAAATTAAGGAGGTAAGTAAATTGCTTGGGCAAGCTTTACTTAATCAAACTGACAGGGCAGATCATCAGGCTGTGTGGAGTTTGTATATTATAGAAACACGCTTTGGGCATTGGTACACCGGTATCACGACTGATGTAGAGAGGCGTTTTCATCAACACCAAAGCGGTAAAGGAGCAAAAAACCTAAGAGGAAAAGGACCTCTTGTCCTTAAATTCCAATTTGCTGTGGGCTCTAGAAGGCATGCCTCCAAACTCGAGTGGCAAGTTAAGCAGCTCACCAAGGCTCAAAAGGTTCAGCTGGTTGAGTCTAAAGGAGAGCGTGTCAACGATAAGATAAAGTCACTGATGAGCGCAACCCCAGCCTGATATTTATCAATATCCATGTTTTCTACAGTGTCTTTGGTAGTATGGTGATGCTTGTCCTCTCCAATACCAAAATAAATATAGGGTATTCCGTTGCGATAAAAAGCGTAATGATCACTGGCTTTATGCCAATCGATACGGGGGTTATCGGTATAGCGTGCCATTTGTCGCTGCGATGAAACGACAGTTAATTTCAGCGGTGCTTGTTTCATACTCTTTAATTGCGACTTGAATTGACTAAACCCTGGAGAAAATAACGCAAATAGGCGGTTGCTCTTGTTTACTCCTAACATATCTAAATTAATATTAACGGCGATGTCTTGGTTTAATTGTTTGGCGTAAAACTTAGCCCCATGAAGGCCGCGCTCCTCAGCATCTGTTGCGACGAATAAAATATCTCGAGAGCGATTCGTTTTAGCTAGTTGTCTTGCGATGTAAAGCATTGCGGCTGTACCCGAGGCATTATCATTTGCGCCTGGGTAGTGTTTTCTTCCCGTCGTGCCCAAATGGTCATAGTGAGCGCTGATCACAATCGGGGTGTCACATCGAGGCTGTGTGCAGGGGAGAGTAGCGGTGACATTATGGCCGGTATCTTTGCTAAAAATACCCGCTCTAAAAGTAAATTGTTGATATTTAGGATTGGCGCCGGACGCCCGAAAGGCGTCATAAATATACTGCGCGCTAATGTTTGGGCTTTTGCTGCCACTTTTCCTTCCACGATGACTGACACTTGTGAGCGTTTCTAAATCGGTTATCAGTGAGCCACTTTGAGCTTGAACGCTTGGTAGTGACCCCCAGACGAATAGAACACACGCACAAGCTATGCCTAAGTTACGTCCTAACATACGAAGTTTACCTCTCTTTATTATTGTTTTCAGAAGGTTGGTTATTTGCGATACTTTTGAGTAGTGCTAACTTTCCTTCATAACGCAGCTTGTCGTGCTCGAATGATGCTGTGTTATATGCTTTTTTTAGGTACCGGTCCGCAGCTTTTTTGTCATTTTGTGCAAAAGCAACTTTAGCTAAGCCAAAATAGCTTTCATGAAGGTTTTTATCCAGCTCTCTTGCTTGTAAGTAAAAATGCTTAGCGCGGATAAAATCACCACTGTTAAATGCTTCGTTGCCTAGCACCAGCATATAATAAGGGTTGTTTTTTCTTTGTTCGTGAATATTTCTTTCAATCGTCTTTGCGTCATCGTTTCTTCCGGTTAAATAATATAGCTTTGCTAAATTGCCAAGAGCATTACGATTATCCTTATTAATTGCAATGGCCTGCTGGTAAGCCCGCTCCGCAAGCTGGTATTGATCTGTGATCCGGTAGAGAATGCCGAGATTGCCCCAAGCTCCATCGTGATATTGGTCACTCTCTATCGCCGCACGATAGTAACTGTACGCCATATCTAGATCGCCTTTGATCATCTCCATTGCACCTTTGTTATTGTAAAACATAGACAAAATAGTGCCTGTCGAGATTGAACTGGTGCTAAAGTGTTGGTTTCGACTGTTTGGATCAAAATCAACGGTTACCGAGGTGGGTTTTACATATAGGGTTTTAATAGCATCTTGAGTATTGTCTACTTCAAATATTTTTATATTTACATGGCCTGTGAGCAGACTATAGCCTTGGCTTTCATCCCAATATTCTGGGATATGTACGCGCTGGAACTGAGTTTTCAACCCCACTTGCTTTGCGATGGCATGCGTTAGAATTGACAGCGATAAACAATTGGCGTTCATACTACTGAATGCTTGGCTAGCGGTTAGGTTTGCACCTGATAAATAGGATAATGAATCATCTCCGCTATTGACCAAAAACTCCATTAGCATTTTTGCACGTTTTACCCCAATTTCTTCATTATGGAAGTAGTGCTCTAGTTTAGCCTTGATCTCATTATTCAACTGAAAAACATCTTTGTGAGATTCAACTTGTTGGATATTAAAGTGATGTGTTGAGTTTAGAATTGAGGTATCGATAGTCGCTTTGGGTGTGCTGTTACACCCGCTGAGTAAAGCCGTTAGGATAACCACTAAACACTGAGTAACCGCCTTCATACAACCTCCTAGCAGTGTTCTATTCGCTGTAACTAACTCGATAACTCCGCTATCGTGTCCTGATATCGCTAAAGTAGTTATCCGAATGAGCTAAAAAAATATTCCAATTAAGTTTTTACTATAAGCTTTTCAGGCAGTCGGTGTCGAATTTTCCACCATATATTATTTTGATAGAACGCTAAAATGGTATCATCGATTTTGGTTTATCAAGTCACAGATTAACTGTTTCTAGTTATGAATGTAGACTAAAAGCGCTATGAATGCGCGACTATATTTGTTACCTGATGTAACAACGGGGAGAGTACCCAATAAAAGTGCGCCCACACAATGTGGTGCAGGCGCTGTTACTTTGGCTGTTTAGAAGCTGGCGACCAAGTCATCCAGCGTTTTGGCAGAATCCGCTAAACGTTGAATCGCTTGTTCAGTGTCGAGCTGTTCATTCATTACAGCATCACTAATTTCACTAATTTGCTCAATGTTACGACCCACATCGGCCACTACGTTGCTTTGCTCTTCCGTTGCTGTTGCGATCAATGCAGTCATGTCGTTTATTTGATTTGCAGTTTCTGAAATCTCAAGCATTAGCTCTACTGAGGCTTGCATAGTTTGGACACTTTGCTCCGCTTGAGTGCTAGACTGCTGTATTTGATTGACTATGTTGTCAGATACTTGAGTGAGTTCAGAGATTGTTGCTTGAATTTCATCTGTAGAGTGTGAAGTTCGACTCGCCAAGGCTCTCACTTCATCTGCTACTACTGCAAACCCTCTACCATGTTCACCGGCTCGAGCTGATTCTATTGCCGCATTTAGGGCAAGCAGGTTAGTTTGTTCAGAGATCCCTCTAATGACGTCAACAATATTAGCAATTGATTGGGTCTTTTGTGCCAATGTCGCCACTTGACCTGCCATATTATCAATATCTCCAGCCAATAGATGAAGTGTTTCTTGGCTTTGTTGAACACCCAGTCTGCTGTCTTTGGTTGAAGCTTTACTTTGCTCAGTGAGCTTGGCTGTACTCGTTGCACTGCTGGCAATTTCTTGTACTGTTGCACCCATCTCATTAATCGCGGCAGCAACAGACATAGTTTGTGACTTTTGATCGTCCAAAGATTGTGAGTTTTGTTGGCTTTGTTTAAACACAGCTTCACTAGTAATACGAATTGAGCGGCTCTCTTCAGCTACTGAGTGGATCGCTTCCTCAATTTTACTAATAAACTGATTAAAGCCGCCAGCTAGTGCTTGTAATTCAGGCTGTGCGGAATCTGGCAAGCGATAGTTTAGTTTTGCATTGCCACTTCCTAGCTGCTCGAAAAGTTCAGCCATTTTCTTCAGTGGTGCACTGAGATTTTTAGCTAATAACATACTAATGATGCTGGCAACTAAAGCTATCACCAGCGAAAAGCCGATGACTTGCCATTGCAGAGCCGTGATCCCACTGTTAACTTCACTGGTTGGGACCTGAGCAATCACAAATAAATCGGTCTCTGGAATTGGGCTTGCGGCAACTAAATTAGCTTCGCCATCAACTTCGAGCTCCTTAACAATAAATTGTCTTGATGAAGTTAGGTCATGGCTCTGTTGGCCATAGAAATCCTCAAGTGAAGATTTTGCGACTTTGCTTGCGTCAGGGTGCAATTGCACAACCCCTTCTTTATTGACAACGAATACAAAGCCTGTTTGCTCGATTTTCATGTTGGCGAGCATTGACTGCATATCGTCAATACTTTTTGCAAGTCCAGCTAAACCTACCCCAGCTAATTGCTGGTGGTTAACGAACATCTTCACATCCCCTGGTGCTTCTTGGTAGATGCTGATTGAGTAAGCTTCAGCACTGTTGGTAAAGCCAAAAAACCAACCATCTTGCTGCCGGTCTAAGACACGTAAAAAGCCTTTTTGATTCCAATACTGGCGGGTATCGCGGTTTGCCCAAGATGCTGTAACCAAGTCATATTGCGTTGCGATACGCTTGAGTTCGTCAATCAACAGTTGCTCATCTAAGGTATTTTGTTTTGCTGCTTGTGTGATAAGCAGGTTACTAGAAAGCTGTTGAGCTGCGTTTTTTAGTGTATCTATTTGCATGTGTAACGACTTGTTGATGCTTTCGATTTTACTAGGTAACTCCGACTGCATCATTCGTTCGTTGATTAATGTCTTGGCGCTGTAAAGCGAGGTAAACCCGATTAAACAAGCGACAGCAATCGCAATGATACTACCCAACAGGGTAATTCTCTGAGTAATTGTTAAGCCTGTGTTTTGCATTCGATTTGTGTGTGTAATCCCGTGGAACCGATTATTCTAGCATAGTAAATAACCAGCTCGGAACAAGTAACGGCGTTAGTTTCGAAAAAATAATTTAGAATTATAAAATAACGTTAATATCAGAACTTAGTGTTAAATCATGATGAGATAAATGAGAGTTAAGGTTGAGAGTAGGTGATAAAAGGCCACGATCTCAGGGAAGAAGGCGGCCTTGGTTACTAACAAGCGAACTGTATTTGTTGCAAATTTATCTATACTGATTACACGATTTTCTTCATCTCAGACATGTAACCACGCAGTGTTTCACCAATTTTTTCTACCGGATGATTGCGGATAGCTCGATTGACCGCGATGAGCTTCTGGTTATCAACATAATTATCATCGCCAGCTAACCCCTCACCAATTTCTTGTTTTGTAATGGCCTCCATGAACGGCTTTAACAAAGGCAAGCAGGCATGGTTATATAAATAGCAGCCATATTCAGCTGTGTCGGAAATAGTTCGGTTCATCTCAAATAGCTTTTTACGCGCAATAGTATTGGCAATTAATGGGGTTTCATGAAGTGATTCATAGTACGCAGACTCTTCAATGATCCCCGCGGCTGTCATGGTTTCAAAGGCAAGCTCTACACCTGCTTTTACCATTGCCACCATTAAAATACCTTTGTCAAAAAATGCTTGTTCTGAAATCTCAGTATCGGCATTGGCTTGTTTTTCAAATGCTGTCTGTGCGGTCTCAGCGCGCCAAGTGAGTAATTTTGTGTCATTCTCAGCCCAGTCAGCCATCATACCGGAAGAGAATTCACCACTGATGATGTCATCCATATGTTTGTTATACAGAGGGCGCATCAGCGCTTTTAGTTGCTCACTCAAGTCGAATGCTTTTACTTTTGCAGGGTTTGAAAGCCTATCCATCATGTTGGTTATGCCACCATGCTTTAGTGCTTCAGTGATGACTTCCCAGCCGTATTGTACTAGTTTCGATGCGTATCCAGGCGCGAGCCCTTCTTCGACCATTTTATCAAAGCATAGCAGTGAGCCAGTTTGTAACATGCCACATAAAATAGTCTGCTCGCCCATCAAGTCCGATTTTACTTCTGCGATGAATGAAGATTTTAACACACCGGCACGATGGCCACCGGTTCCTGCTGCGTAAGCTTTAGCTTGTGCCAGACCTTTACCCTGAGGATCGTTTTCTGGATGAACTGCAATCAGCGTAGGTACACCAAAGCCACGTTTGTACTCCTCGCGTACCTCAGTGCCAGGACATTTTGGCGCAACCATAATGACAGTGATGTCCTCACGCACCTGCATGCCTTCTTCGACGATATTGAAGCCATGAGAATAAGCGAGTGTTGCACCTTGTTTCATTAACGGCATAACTGCATTAACTACCGCGGTGTGCTGTTTATCTGGCGTTAAATTAAGTACTAAGTCAGCATCCGGGATCAATTCTTCATACGTGCCTACTACAAATCCATTTTCTGAAGCGTTTAAAAAAGATTGACGCTTTTCTTCAATGGCAGAAGGACGCAACGCGTAGCTTACATTGAGCCCCGAGTCACGTAGATTTAACCCCTGGTTCAAGCCTTGTGCGCCACAGCCGACAATGACTAGCTTCTTTCCGATTAGCACGTCGACACCTTGTTCGAATTCTTTGGGATCCATGAATTCACATTGCGAAAGTTGAGCCAATTGCTCACGTAAAGATAAAGTATTAAAGTAATTCGACATGGTATTTCCTGACTCTGGATAGAAATAAATTAAGCTCAGAGTAGGGCTAACTTTTAATTACGTAAAATGATATATTTGAACCATAGTGTTTCAAAAGGTGAAATACCGTGAACCATAAACAATTAAAATATTTCTTGGCGCTAGCAGATACATTACACTTTTCAAGAGCAAGTGAACGCTGCTTTGTGAGTCCGCCGACCTTAAGCCGACAAATTAAACAATTAGAAGAAGAAGTTGGTGCCGCTTTATTTTTACGAGACAACCGAACGGTTGAATTAACCCAGCAAGGCAAAGCATTTGTGCACTATGCTCAGTCAACGCTTGCGAGTTGGCGTCAATTTAAAACCGAGTGCTTGGATGATGATAAGCCTTTAACCGGTGAGCTTAGCTTGTTTTGCTCGGTAACCGCGACATACAGCTTTATTTATGATTTATTTGCACAGTTTCGTGCACAATATCCAAACGTTGAGCTGAATTTGATTACCGGAGATCCGGCTCATTCTATTGCAGAGGTTGCCAGTGGTAAGGAGGACGTTGCTGTCGCGGTTAAGCCCAAACACTTACCAAGTGGCATTGAGTATTTACCAATCGGGCGTTCACGGTTAGTCTTTATTGGCCCAACGATGGATTGCCCGCTGAAACAGTTGATTGAAACACATAGTCAGGGTGAAATGCCTTGGCAGCACCTGTCTTTTATCATGCCAGAGCAAGGCGTACTAAAAGAGCGTATTGATCTCTTTTGCAAAAAGTACAACTTTTCACCGAAAGTATATGCGCATGTTTCGGGCCATGAAGCAATGGTTGCACTTGCAAGTTTGGGCTTTGGGATTGCCTGTGTGCCAGAGATTGTGATCAGCCAAAGCCCATTTAAAAATCAAGTTCAGTTGCTACAGCTTAGATCGGATGAGATCGAAATAGGGCTTGTAACTAAGAATAAAAGATTATATGACCCAGTAGTAAAAGCCCTTTGGGGTACGGCAAAAGGATTATTTAAGCTGTAAAGCATCCATTCAGGTTGCGTGACTACACTGTGCCCATCCATGTTGAATGAATGAGGTGCGTCCGTGTCTACTATCTTGGTTGCACAAAGCAATAATAATATATTGGCATCGCAACAAAAAATGCTCGAAGAGCAGGGCTATACAGTTGAGTTGTTAAGAGAGTTAGGTCAATTAAATGGCCTTTCTGGTAAGTCGATAAACGGCATTGTGTTGGATCAGACTATTGCGTCTGTACCGACCTGTGACTCAATTAACCAGTTTAGACAAAAGTTTAAAGCGCCTGTTATTGTGAGTCTTGATAGCGATGATGAAGATGTTCATAGTTTGTTTTTAGAATTAGGTGCAGATGAAGTTATTTCTAAAGATGCCAAGCCTAGATTATGGCGAGCAAGACTTGATGCCCTGCTCAGAAGGCAGTCAGCGAATGCACATTATGATGATACACCGCAACAATTAAGTTTTGGTCAACTGCATATAGACAAAAATACGCGTCGGGTAAGTTATGGGCAAGAGCGCATCGATCTGACCACCCATGAGTTTGAATTATTATGGCTACTCGCCAGTAACGGTGGCAAAGTGGTGAAAAGGGAGTTTGTATATGAACAGATTTTGGGTAAGTATTACCGACCAGACACACGCACAATAGATGTTCGAATTTCCCGCCTTCGCAAAAAGTTATATGATAACCCAAGTCGGCCTGAAAAAATAAAAACAATATGGCGCCAAGGTTACTTGTTTGTAACAGATGTCTGGAACTAGCAAAATATAATTTGATTTAGCGCAAAAGATACTTCGAATTTTTCGAAGATACACTTCGTACAAATTTGTTAAACTAATCGATTGAACAACAGCATAAACTTATTTTAATAAGTTTATGCTGTTGTTTTTTATTAGATAATATCAATCTTATTCCACAGCTACGGTGATTTGCAGAAGTGTATCAAGGTAGCAAAGTTGGAAAAATTGTTATTTATACAATGCAAATAATATTGATTGCTATTTAGGTGTGTGTATACTTTACGCCTAGTTATGAAAAAATATAAACATAATTAGTCTCAAAGGAACAAATCAATGGCACTTAAAAAGTCTCTGTTAACGACTGCTATCCTTGCTGCTACTTTAGGCCTCACTGCATGTGGTGGGAGCTCTTCTAGCAACGATTCAAACAATAATGACAATACCAACACAACCCCACCGGCTACTAATGCTGCGCCAACTATCACAGTTGAAAGCGCTTCAGTTTCTGAAGACAGTCTTGGCGCTGCGGTTGCAAATATTTCTTTCGCTGACGACAGTGATGCAATTAACGCGTTAACTTTGACTATCTCAGATAATCGCTTTGAAATTGTGGAAGGTGTGGTAAAACTGAAAGCTGCAAACGCGCTAAACTTTGAGCAGGTTGAGGGCGGAAAAGTGTCGGTAACTATCACTGCAACTGACAGCAAAGGTGCAAAAACAGAAGTTGAAACCGAGATTTCAGTTCAGCAGATCAGCGAAGAAAATAAAGCAGGCGTTAACCGTTATGCTTTCAACAATACTCAAGGCGCTTCTTCGGTATCTTACTCAGGACAGATTGCTCGTCATGCAGCAATGGTTCATGTTAAGAGCTTGATGGGTAAGCTAGACAACGAAACGATTGGAAGTGCGGCAGATCAGAAAACAGCGGCTGCGGCAATAACACAAATCAAAAACTTCTTAATGCCAACAGACGCAGTGGTACTTGACGAAACACTTGACTTTGCTACAGCAATTAACGCACAACAAACCACGCTTGGACAAATCTCTAGCTCACTTAAAAAAGTAGCTGGTGAAGGTGGCAAAATTGCAGGCCGCGATAGCACTTACATGCATAAAGCATGGGAAGAAGACGGCAATATGGTCGGCTGGAGTGATTTTGGCACGCAGCCAAAAACTCCTGAAGGCCTAGTGTTACATTATCTAGACCTGCTAGAAGCTCAACTGACTCAATTTGAAAATGGCTCGACCATCGAAGCTGAGCACAATGGCACAAAAGTGACCCTGAATAAATTGTACGTGACACCAAAAGGCCTAGACTTAGCTCAATTGGTACAAAAGCACTTAAACGGTGCAGTATCTCTTTCCCAAGCAGCAGATGACTACCTTGATGACTTACTAATTGGTGATAAATCAGCAAATAATGCAGCACTGGCGGATGGCAAGAGCTATACTGACCTTGAGCACAAGTTTGACGAAGGTTATGGATACTTTGGCGCTGCTATCGACTATCTTGATTACACCGATGATGAAATTGCAGGAAAAGGTGGCCGTGAAGCATATGGCAGTGGTTATCATGATTTAGACAAAGACGGTAAAATTAACCTACTGTCAGAGTATAACTTTGGTAATTCAACTAACGCTGCGAAGCGAGACCGTGGTACAGAGTCAAACACAAAACCGACAGATCTTACAGCTGAGGCTCAGCTAGCCTTTATTGAAGCACGTAAACTTATCGCAGATAACTTTGGTACTAATGTTGCTCAGTGGTCAGACGAAGATAAAGCGCGTTTAGAGACACTGCGTAACCAAGCACTTCTTGCGTGGGAAAAGTCAATTGCAGCAACAGTTGTACACTACATTAACGACACAATCTCTGATGATGACGGCGATTTAGACGATATTGCATCTGGTAATTTTGATGCTGATAAATTCTATACTGTCGCGAAGCACTGGTCTGAGATGAAGGGATTTGCTTTGAACTTCCAGTTTAATCCATTTTCTCCAGTAACAGACGCTGACTTTGCTAAAATTCATGAGCTAATGGGTGATAAGCCAGAGCTTGCTGCTGATAAAGTAGAAGCATATAAGAGCGCATTACTAGAAGCTCGTAGCATTATTGCAAATGCCTATGGCTTTGATGCAGAGAATGTTGCCAACTGGTAATCTACACTTTGCTTTATAACGTAAAAAGGTTAGCCGATGTATCAGCTAACCTTTTGTTGTATATAGATAATAGAGAACGCTAATGAGAGTATCTACACGTTTAAGCGCCGCAGCGTTTGCGGTCGCGTTAATATTGTCGGGCTGTGGAGAAAGCACTTCAAGCAGTCAAGGGTCTGGGGTAAAAGACAATGACAATTCAGGCACTGACAACCCGACCTTACCGACACAGTTTGATGAAGCTGCCTTGGTTGCTAATTTGGTAAACAATGTGCTGACCCCAGCGGTAACACAGTTTAACGAACTAGCTGTAACGCAACAGCTGGAAGTTGAAAATTACTGTTCAGGTGAAAAAAACTCAGCACAAAATGTAGCGACGTTGAAGCAAAGAGCTCAAGACAGCTGGCGCGCAGCCATGATGGGGTGGCAATACGTTGAGTTGATGCAGGTGGGACCGCTTACCACCAACAGTAAAGAATTAAAAAATAATATTTATGTTTGGCCTGCAACGGGCTCTCTTTGTGACATAGATTTAGATGTGGTGTATTTTGAAGCTGGTGTGATTAATGGGAATAGCAACAACCCTTACGACATTACACAGCGTACCGCGAATCGCAAAGGGTTAACTGCACTTGAACACTTATTATTTAGCACCAACCTTGCGCATAATTGTTCAACCGTGAATGATGCACTGGCACCATGGAATAACCGTTCTGATCAAGAAAAGCGTATTGCTCGCTGCGAATTTGCAACTGCTGTTGCTAAAGACATCGAAGGGCATAGCGACACGTTACTCACTCAATGGAGTGGTGATAATGGCTACGCAAAGCAACTACTGAATGCGGGTCAACCAGGCTCAGCATTTGACACCCCACATTTGGCACTTAATGAAATCTCCAAAGCACTTTTTTATATGACTGAAGAGCTCAAAGACGGCAAAATTGCAACGCCTCTTGGTTTGGGCTTTCCGAATGCTTGTGGATTAGAAGCGTGTCCAGAAGCAGTTGAGTCGCCAATTGCTGAACATTCAAAAGAAAACCTACTGGCGAATATTCGTGCATTTAGGAATATTTTTACAGGTAACGGTCAAGATCCAGAAAATACGCTGGGCTTTGACGACTTCCTCGAAGCTGAGCAAGGTGATGAGGTCAAGGCGCGTATGCTTGCCGGTCTTGATGCCGCAGAAGCAACTTTGTTGGCAATAACGGGGAGCTTAAAAGCAGAGCTCGCGACATCTGCTGAACAAGTTACGCAGGCACACTCAGATGTTAAAAAGGTAACTGACGATCTGAAAACAGAATTTATTGAGAAACTTGCATTAGAGCTTCCAAAAACTTCGGCAGGTGACAATGACTAAACGCACTATAATAAAGAAATCTTTACTGGCGGCAGCGGTGATAATCGCGCTACCTCAAGCACAAGCTGCAGACGATAAACAAGATATAGAACATATCTCTATTATTAGTCATCATGATAAACTGAGAAAAGAAGCAGGCTCTGCAACTTTGCTTTCAGAGGCGCAGTTGGCGGAATATGAATATGATGATATTCACCGTATTCTGTCGAACGTACCTGGCGTTAATATCCGTGAAGAAGATGGTTATGGCTTGAGGCCGAACATTGGATTTCGCGGTGTGACACCAGAGCGCAGCAAGAAGATCACGATTATGGAAGATGGCGTGCTAATCGGCCCGTCTCCTTACTCGGCTCCCGCTGCCTACTATTTTCCTGTACCGACTAGAATGACAGCTGTGGAAGTCTTTAAAGGACCTGCGGCAATTAAACATGGCCCACAAACGGTAGCTGGCGCACTTAATTTAGTAACCCGTCAAGTTCCTGAGTTTACCGAAGGCGGAATTGACGTGGCTGTTGGTAGTGACGGCTACGCCAAAGCACATGGTTACTACGGCTCTGTGGTGAATAATGTTGGTTTTCTATTTGAAGCGGTAAATCTGCAAGCCGATGGTTTTAAAGAGCTAGATGGCGGTGGAGATACTGGGTTTGAAAAAAATGATATATTGGCAAAGTTTAATTATAAACTTTCTCAAGGTGGATATGACCACACGTTTGGGCTGAAGCTAAGCTATGCAGATGAACTATCTGATGAAACATACCTTGGCTTAACAGAGGAAGACTTTGCTCAAAATCCTTACCGCCGATACGCAGCTTCTCAACCTGCTGAAATGGATACTAAGCACTCTCAAATCATGCTTTCGCATATACTTGACGGTAACGGCGTAAACGTGACCACAAGACTTTATCGCAATGACTATGAGCGTGCATGGCTAAAGCTCAATGGTGTAGGCGCTAAAGGTGGTGCTTCATTATCCAAAATTATTGCAAACCCGGAATCGTTTGCAAATGAATATGGTGTGATCACAGGAGCACGGGATTCAGTTGTGGCTGGCTCAAATA
Organism: Pseudoalteromonas sp. PS5; assembly: GCF_004103255.1. Classification (NCBI taxonomy): domain Bacteria; kingdom Pseudomonadati; phylum Pseudomonadota; class Gammaproteobacteria; order Alteromonadales; family Pseudoalteromonadaceae; genus Pseudoalteromonas; species Pseudoalteromonas sp. PS5. The sequence continues at coordinate 6,060 of NZ_RCSQ01000015.1, read as the reverse complement.
TTTTCTTGAATATGGGAACCAATGACCGCGAGTATTTCTCTCAAGGGCTGCAAGTCGACGCTAATAGTAATTTAACAATGTTTGGCTTGACTCACGATATTTCAGTCGGGGTTCGTTTTCATGAAGATGAAATTGAGCGCAAGCATTTTGAACAAGCCTATGCCATGGAAAATGGGATCTCGACACTGATTGAAGGGTCGAAACAGTTCACTTCTCTCAACACAGAAAACACCAAGGCTTGGTCAGTCTACATCGAAGATAAAGTGCAACTTGATGCCTTGACTCTCGGTGTGGGTTTGCGTGGTGAGCTGATGGACATGTCATATCAAGATAACAAAAACGCAGATGTGTGGATTGATAAAACAACTAGAATTTGGTTACCAAGCCTTAGTGGTTTTTATCAACTCTCTGATGATGCGGGTCTGTTATTCGGGGTGCATCAAGGGTTTGTACCTTCATCACCACTGCAAGATCCAGATATAGAGTTAGAGAAAAGTGTCAACTATGAGTTTGGTGGTCGCTTTAATGATGGCGTAACGCAGTTTGAAATTGTGAGCTTCTTTAATGATTATGAAAACTTGAACGAAAGCTGCGGTCAATCGAACTGTGGCGTAAACGATCAGCAAGACCAACAGTTTAGTGGTGGTGAAGTTGATGTTTATGGTCTAGAAATGCAGTTTGCACAGCGTTACCCATTAAATCTGCAGATAGATATTCCGTATAGTTTGACATACACCTATACCAAAGGTGAGTTCCAAAATGAGCGTGCTACAACATTCGCTCAGTGGGGTTATATCAAAGCGGGCGATGAGCTTCCATACTTACCATCGCATCAAGCAACCTTTAATATAGGGCTAGCTGCAAGTGACTGGAAAGTAAATGTAGCGGTGAAATACATCAGTGAAATGTCTGAAGCTGCGGGCAGAAGTACAGAAGACTTCGAGCTTGTACTAGAGGGCGCAGAAGTGCCTAATACGACGATTGTTGATATATCAGCCAGCTATGAATTAGGTCGATATGGCCAAGTATATGCGAAAGTAGACAACCTTTTTGACGAAACAGAAATCGTCAGTCGTCGACCTTATGGTGCACGCCCGGGTAAGCCTAGGCAGTTTAGTTTAGGGTATAAGTACCAATTCTAAGCTTTCTTTTGGCGGCTCTCATACTAGAGCCGCCCAGTTGAGCATATTATTATTTTGTGATGGAAGTAACTATGTTAGAGCAACTATGGCAAAGCATTATCGATCTCCCAGGTTATTTATTTGATGCTAATAAGAGAGTGTATTTGCCATATTTGTTTAGTGCTATCTTAATGGCGATTCCCGTGTACTTTGCAGCAGAGCAAGCTAGAAGCGGCAAAGGTTTTTTAAGATTTATGTTCCCCAAGCGGGTATGGTGGTGTCAAAGTGCAAAATTAGATTATTGTTTGCTCGTGACTAATCGTTTAATAAAAGCTGCGACTTTTACGCCAATCGTATTGACTATGGTGCCTGTAGCGCTCGCTCTGTCTAGTGCACTTGAAGCGATGTTTGGTCCTGCATTACACTTGGACGCACCCGAATGGGTAGTTGTATTACTCTTCACTTTATTTTTATTTATAGTAGACGATCTAACCCGTTTTCTATTACATCTTATGCTGCATAAAATTCCATTCTTATGGGAATTTCATAAAGTACATCATTCTGCAAGTGTATTAACACCATTTACTATCTATCGCTCTCACCCTATTGAGAGTTACCTATATGCGTGCCGTATGGCGCTTACCCAAGGAATTGTCGTTGGTAGCGGATACTATGTATTCGGTAGTAGCCTCAGTATGTACGATATTCTTGGTGCGAACGCGTTTGTTTTTATCTTTAATATTTGTGGTGCCAATTTACGGCATTCTCATATTTGGCTGAGTTGGGGAGATAAGATAGAGGGGTGGTTTATTAGTCCTGCACAACATCAGGTGCACCATAGTGATAACCCTGCGCACTTTGATACCAATTTAGGATCTGCTTTGGCCATCTGGGATAGAATGTATGGTTCACTGATTAAAGCTTCCAAGGCAGGAAAAATAACGATTGGTGTTGGACAATATGATGCAGGTCATGACACCTTAACGGCTATCTATTTAAAGCCTTTTAAGCTGGCTTGGAAAACCTTGCTGCCAAAGAACAAAAAAAATCATCCCCCATTAAAGCCCCGCTAATTGTAAGATTTCAGGTTGATAAGGCAAAAGGAACTGAAGATAGAAAGAGGAAAATAGGCTGACGACGGGCATTGTCAGCCTATGTGGGAGAGTAGGCTCCCTAAATCGTTTTAATGTAACTGTGAAGCCGAACTGCGGTAGAATCCCAACTCATTTAGTTTTTTTATCAGCATTTTTGGATCTTCTAGTCCGCTAGGTGCTTCTTGATCTCTTAGAAAGTGATCTGACGGCACCGAGTGTAGATCTAGCATTTTATGGAACAAAACACTGCGAATTGTTAGCGCTGTCATTCCACCGTCCTGTATTGCATCAAGTCTATCTTGGAGGTCTGAAAAAGGCGCAGCCTTGACATCATCCACTACTGCAGAAAATTGACCATTTGATTTATTTTTCATCATGAAACCCCCAAAGGTATAGCTTGCTCACAATCCGGCGAGCAGAAGTAAAAAAGCCACTAATTATCAATTTATGTTCATAAAATAGATACTTACGGCAAATCCGATGTGTCCAGTTTACTCTGAAGTTGGTGTTAATTACCATCTTGGATGTAAAGCTTTGTAAATCGAATAATGAGTAGAATGAAATAATAGAATAGACGTCTAGACGTAACTTAATGATATGAATATGGAAATAGTTCTCAGTACCAATAATGATACTGAGAACTGATTACCGAATTTAAGTGAACAATTTTTCTTTCACATGCTCTGCAAAACCACTACCAGCTTCTAGGTAGAAGTTATAGGTAGAATTTACTCCCATTTCCTCTAACTCTCTTTGCTGATCTGGATAATTAGCAATAGCGGTAACTTGTCCATCGTATCCTGATGCTTTCAGCTGCTCTAAGGCGTAAATGTTCTGCATATGTTTAGGCATCGCCAGCATGACCATTTCTACTTCAGAGTGATTTACCCGCTGCCAAAAATCAGGATCTGTGGCATCGGCAGTTAATACTCTACGACCTCGAGATACGTGCTTGTCTACTACTTCAGGTTTTATATCTACGCCTGCGACGGTATTGGGAAAGCTTGCTTGAATGGTTTCATAGGCACCAGTACCAATTCTGCCCATGCCAAAGATAACAATCTTAGTATCGGTAAGATTAACAGGAAGCTCTTCTTCTAAGCGATCCTGGCTTTCAAATTTTAATAGCCAAGGCTCCAGCTTGACATATATCTCATTTGAGCGTTTGTTCAAAGGGGATGCAACGACAAAGGTGATAGATACGGCGATAGCAACAACGGCTAACCAATCAGCAGCAACAGCGCCAGATGCTGAAGCTACAGCGCAAACAATGAGGCCAAACTCACTATAATTGGTTAAGGTAAAAGCGCTTAACAAGGAGGTACGAGCACGTAGCTTAAACATATTGGTGAATAGGTAATATAGAGACACTTTTATTGGCAATACCAGCACAAGTAACATAGCGATAAGTAACGCATCTAATGTGATAGTGGCATTCAAGCCAATATTTAAGAAAAACCCGACGAGTAAAATGTCCTTCACATTGAGCAGCGCCTTAGAAAGTTCACCCGCCTTTTTATGAGGCGCGAAAATCATGCCCATTATTAGTGCGCCTAAGTCACCTTTTAGACCTGCAAACTCAAAGGCATGATAACCTGCCACTAAGGCAAAAAAGAAGCCAAATAGAGGGAGTAACTCACCGTGTTTCGAGCGACTCAATATCCAAAACATCACGGGGCGAACCAAAGGTAGTGTGATCAATAATGCTAACGCCCAGATATTTGGTGCCTTCCCGGTGCTCACCGCAAGAAAAATAACAGCAAAAATATCTTGCATAACCAAAATACCAATCGATATTTTACCATGTAGGCTTGCCATTTCTCCTCGTTCCTCGAGGACCTTTACCGCAAACACCGTGCTAGAGAAGCTAAAGGCGAAACCCACGAGCAATGCACTTTGCCAGTCAAGTTCAGTAAACAGTGGTAAGCTCATCGCACCTAACATCAGTAAAAGGCTTGCAAAGAATGCGCTGCTCGTGATGATGTGCATGCTAGCTGGTGCCCAAACTTGTGGTTTGATTAGGTTTCCAACACGTAATTTCAAACCGATACTAAATAATAACAGTGTAACGCCAAGGTCAGCGAGTTGGGTGAGTAGATCTGTGGTTTTGTGACCGAGCAAGTTTAAGACAAAGCCAGCCATTAAAAAACCAATGAGAGGGGGAAGTTTCAACTGGTAAACTGAAAACCCACATGCAAACGCGACAGCAAAATAGAGCAGTTCCATAACTTAATATTTTAATCCAAGATAACAGCAGTGTATCAAAACATCCTGATATATAAATTATAAATTTTCGCTGACAAGTGTGAAAAAATATGGTTATGATGCTGGTAAGGACATACCGGACAGGAGACGTAATGTTTAAGAAGATCCTAGCATCTGTCGGTATCGGTGCGGCAAAAGTTGATACTGTGTTGGAAACAGAGCATTTGCACCCGGGACAGAAGTTTCAAGCGCAAATTGTAGTAAAGGGTGGTGATGTTAGCCAAGAGGTAACTGGCCTTGAGCTTGCGCTATTAACGAGAGTAAAAGTTGAAGGTGAAGACGGTGAGTACTTTACCAACCATGTTATTGACCGATGGCGAGTAGGCGGGAGCTTTACAATAGAGCCTGGGGAGCAAAAGGTGATCCCGTTTGAGGCAAGGCTTCATTCAGAAACCCCAATCACAGAGATTAATGCTGGATTTAATCGCTGCCATGTTTGGGTCGAAACTGGATTGGACATTGATCTAGCTCTTGACCCTACAGATAAAGATGCACTGCATATTTATCCTAACGAAGCTGTTAAAGCATGTATGACAGCGATGGAACGTTTGGGCTTTAACTTGGTTAAGGCTGATGTGGAAAAAGGCTACTTGCGAGCATCGGAGTTTCAGTCTGTCTCTGGTTGCTATCAAGAACTGGAATATAGGCCACAATCACGTTCTCTGTTTGGTTTACAAGAAGTTGAACTTTCTTTTGTACCAGAAGCACATAAAACCCATGTTTTGATTGAACTTGACAGAGCGTTTAGGGGAGATGGGTACGTCGATCTAACGATTGAGCACGATCATGTCAATATTTCTCAGCTTTGCGATCAGCTCGAACGTTTGTTTTCATAAGGGGCAACTCGGCAAACTAAGAGGGTATTAACCCATATTGACACAAGTATATTTTTGCGCCCAACGATGCTTGGGCGTTTTTATTTTAAACCATACCATTTGTCCTAGCTGGTCAGTCAATCTCATGGCTTTGAGCATGCAGCAACTAAAGCCGTGAAGCTAGAATCACTTCCTAGATTGACGTACATCAAGCTCAAATGGCTATAACAACTTATTGAGGCAGTGATGGATTGGCGGGTAGAAAGTTATGATACGCTCACGAAAGATGAGCTATTTGAGATTTTAAAATTAAGGGTGGATGTGTTTGTTGTCGAGCAGGCATGCCCTTACCCTGAGATTGATGATGTAGATAGAGCACCAGAAACACAGCATCTATTTTTGCAAAGTGACACGAAAATATTGGCTTACGCACGTTGTTCTCGACAGTCAGATTCGGTCGCTTCAATTGGTCGTGTCATTGTTTCTGCAGACATGCGTGGTAAGGGCGTCGCCCATACATTAATGGAAAAAGCCATCGCCAGCTGTGAGCAATCAATACCGCATCAACGCTTAGTTATCTCGGCGCAATGTTATCTTGATAAATTTTATTCGGGAATAGGTTTTGTGAAACAAGGATCAGAATACCTGGAAGATGGGATCCCACATCAGGATATGGTGTACACACAGGGTAAGCATAGCTAATACCAATTTGACTTAATACTTGCTCAATTTGAAGGAGTAAATCTGACGCTAACTGCGTTAAAA
>NZ_RCSQ01000014.1:0-1316 GCF_004103255.1 Pseudoalteromonas sp. PS5 | reverse complement strand
CTGACTCTTTATCTGTATTGTCTTTGTTGACGCCAGCTTTTGTCGTGTTGACGTTAAGGATAACATTGCTTGGCTCTGAATAACTCATGCCATCAAACACTCGATACTGAAAGTTTACTTCATAAGTAGCATCATTTTCTGGGGTGTAAGACATCAGCCCCGTATTACGATTTATCTCGACCGCACCTTTATCTGGTTGTGAGAGCAATTCGTAAGTAAGTGGGTCTGAATCAGCATCCTTAGCCAAAAGCGGGATGTCAGCCACTCCAGATTGATTGACCTCGAATTCGACTGGTGGTGCCTGCGGCGTCGTATTCGTATGGTTTACAGTGATGACTTTTTCAATGTGTAGACCATGTTCATTACTCACATTCACACTAAACATTGCAGGCTCTAACGTTGAAGTCGATGGTGTATATGTAAATTCCCCCGTTGCTGTATTACTGAAGACAAACTCACCTGAAGCAGGTGCGCTAGTCACTCCGAATTGAAGAGCAGTATTTTCATCTGTGCCTGATAATGACAATGTGCCATTAAGCGGAGTACGCCAGTGGGCAGAAAGTGAACTAGATTCAATAAGAAGTGGAGTTCCTTCAATATTAATAGAGACTAAGACGCTTTCGGTAGCTTTTCCTCCAACACTCATAGAAAGTTCAAACTGGTCTAGTCCGACTTCGCCTGTTGTGGGTGTATAGTTGAAATGACCCAGCGTTCTATCAGAGAAGGAGATATTGCCTTTGCTCGGTGCTTTAGAAATATAAAAGCGATAGTTAAAAGCATCTTTTTCATCTAATAAAGCAAAATTCACGGGGGTAAATTTGTTGGTATTAAACTCAGCTGCACTTAGCTGAAAAGGCAGCTCAGTACTTTCTGAAATTTTATATAATTCTCTGCCATTAGCATGTCGTACTAGCCAATAAGTATCCTGACCGATTATTTTAATATCTGCATGGCTTGCAACCACATCAAGGCTTACCAGCTTACTATATTGTTGGCTAGCCAAATTAAAGGTACCCAACTCATTTTCACAGGTAACATGGAGTTGGCCGTCAAGGTGTTGCTCGATATCAATTAATTTCGACGATGTACATAAGGTCGTGATTTCTTGTTTGCTTCCTTGTGCTGAAATGGATTGCAAAGTGCCATTTTGCGTCGTCACGTAAAGCTTTTCTATCTCGTTATTGGTAAACGTGTGGAGTGATTTAAGATCGCCGAGGTCCAGTGATGAGTGGCTGTTTTGAATAAGATTATAAATTGTCGTTTGATTTTCATGTTTGAATACTAACTCTTTAACACCATCACCATCAAAGTCTATT
>NZ_RCSQ01000013.1:0-16947 GCF_004103255.1 Pseudoalteromonas sp. PS5 | reverse complement strand
AAAATTGGTATAAATTCGCTTATCTAGAATAAGACAATCATTTAACGTGATTGTAAAAAAATGAGTTAACTTATTTTATCCCACTCTCAGATTACGTAAATAAATGACCACTTCACTCAGCAAGCTGGCTATAAAAGTTGTGTAACGCGCACTTGCTAATTTGAGTGCCAAAAATGGCTTGTGCTCGATTACTGTATCGGCTTATGGTAGCTGCTCATTAGTATTTTTCTGGAGTTTATCGTGAAAGGATTATTGGGATTAGTACTATTAGCTGCAATTTGGGGTGGTTCTTTTTTATTTATGAAGCTAGCCGCGAGCGAGCTAGGACCCGCTGTACTGATTGAATTTAGGGTGATATTAGGTGCTGTTACACTGAGTGTGGTGGCATTACTGCTGAAGCGCAATTTGCATTTTTGGCGCTATAAAAAACATTTTCTAATCTTAGGCATGTTCAATTCAGCAATCCCTTTTATGTTGTTTGCATATGCTGTGCAAACGCTTGATGCGTCAATGGTATCTATCTTAAATTCAACTGCGCCATTTTGGGGAGTGGTAATTGGAGCATTATGGTTAAAAGTGCCAACGCATAAGTCGGTATGGATGGGGTGTGGGTTTGGCCTTGCCGGTGTTGTTACGTTAGTGGGGTTTGATAGCGCAGTACTCAAAGAAGGTGCATGGTTGCCTATTTTAGCGGCATTGTGTGCGACACTGAGCTATGCGGGCGCATCGCACTACACAAAACGTGCACCACAGATGACTTCATTTAATCATGCTCATGGCAATTTGTGGGGAGCTGCCATATTTGTTTTACCTTTCATATTCTTTATGCCGATAAGAGAAACTCCCAACTCAACCGTGATAAGTGCGGTCGTTGGGCTTGGTATTATTTGCACAGGGATTGCGTATATTTTGTATTTCAAGCTTGTAGAAGAGTTAGGCGCGGCTTCGGCGCTATCAGTGACCTTTCTGATCCCGGTTTTTGGCATTTTATGGGGACATCTATTTCTTGATGAAAAAATAGGTATAAACACCATTTTAGGCAGCGTATTAGTGCTAGTTGGTGTGAGTTTAGTAACAGGGCTGCATGAAAAGCTGTTTACGTTAAAGAGGTTAAAAGCATCATAGTTGCTCCAAGATACAGTGATGTTAGCAATACTACGATGTTTTTATACATATTCAATTTAAGGCTTTAGCCGCGTACAAAGTTTTTAGCTTATACCAATTATCTTAATTAAGTGGTCTATTTTGAGGCGAGAAAATCTTGTCGATAACAGGACGCGGGAGCGGTGTTATTCCCAAAACTGTCTGGCCATATAAAGGTATAATTTAATGTGGTATTAAATAGCAAAGTTTACAGGGGGAAGAGTGAGCGATAGCTGGAAACGATAAAAGGGCCTAAAAGGCCCTTTGGTGAAGTATCGTTCAAGTTAGTATGGTCACTTTAACCCCTTAAAGCAACCAACCAATTGTTTTGCAACTGCGGCTTATCTCAATAAGTTTCTAAGCTAGCGAGAGGAAGAAACCTGCAATTGCTGCACTCATGAGGTTAGCCATAGACCCTGCTAACACTGCTCTGAGCCCTAGGCGAGCGATATCCTTTCTACGACTGGGAGCCATACCCCCGAGTCCGCCTAGTAAGATGGCAATCGACGATAAGTTAGCAAATCCACATAAAGCAAATGTGACAATCGCTTGAGTGTGTGTGCTCAACGTATCGCGATAATTCATATAATCTAGGTAGGCAACAAACTCGTTTACTACCAATTTTTGGCCGATAAAACTACCTGCCGTTACAGCTTCCGACCAAGGTACCCCAAGTAGCCAAGCGACAGGGGCAAAGACGTAGCCTAAAATTTCTTGTAGTGTCAGTGTTGGGTAATCAAAGATTCCCCCAATACTACCTAATAAACCATTGAGTAAGGCAATTAGCGCTACAAATGCAAGTAGCATTGCACCTACGTTTAGTGCTAAGTGCATACCACTTGATGCACCAGATGCTGCTGCATCTATTACATTAACAGGTTTATCTTCGCCACTATCAACATCTGATAAATTTTCATGTGGCTTTTCGGTTTCTGGCACAATCATTTTTGCCATTAAGAAACCACCCGGTGCCGCCATAAAGCTTGCTGCTATTAGGTATTTAAGTTCAACACCAATCGCAACATAACCAGCCATTACCGAGCCGGCGACTGTTGCTAAACCGCCCACCATGACTGCAAACAATTCTGACTGCGTCATTTTTGGGATAAACGGTTTTACGATTAGAGGCGCTTCCGTTTGACCAACAAAGATGTTTGCTGTAGCTGAAAGCGACTCAGGTCGTGACGTTTGCAACAGCTTTTGTAAGCCGCCACCTAAAATCTTAATAATCCAATTCATTATGCCAAGGTGATACAACACAGCCACAAGTGCTGAGAAGAACACGATTACCGGCAATACTTGAATTGCAAAAATAAATCCTAGCGAGTCTTGTTGAGCCAAAGGACCAAATAAAAAGCCAATGCCATCATTAGCATAGCTGATTACCTTTGCAACCGCGCTAGACATTGAAGCTAAAACGTTTTTGCCTGCTTCAATAAAGAGTACAAAGCCGCCTATTAAGACTTGCAGTAAAAATGCGACGCCTACGGTGCGCTTATTAATAGCACTGCGGTTAGTCGAACACGCAAATGCTACACCTAGGAGCATCATCATACCCACTAGGCTCATAATTGTTGTCATGCCAATTTCCCGTTATTCTTGTAGCAAATATTTTATTTTACTTTTTATAATATCAATCGCAACGCGATTCATACCACCACGGGTCACAACCAAGTCGGCATTATGCTTGGATGGCTCGATAAACTGATAAAACATCGGTCTTACCGTTGCCTGATATTGTTCTACCACAGATGACAAACTTCTTCCTCTGTGCTCTATATCCCTTTGCATGCGACGCAGCAAACAAATATCCAAAGGTGTATCAATGAACACCTTTATATCAAACTCTTCACTTAATGCAGGATCACTTAACAATAAAATACCCTCAACGATTAGTATCTTTGCAGGATTAACTATTCGGGTTTTATCGCTACGTGTATGCTGTCCGTAATCGTAGGTAGGAACCTCTACAGATTCACCTTGGCGAAGCTTTGTTAAATGCTCGCGTAACAGCTCGTGTTCAAACGCATCAGGATGGTCATAATTCGTTTGAGTACGATGCTCTATAGGTAAATGCGATTGATCTTTATAATAGGCGTCCTCTTCGATTACCGCGATAGCGCCTGAGGCAAGCTCATTCACTAATTCGTTGTAAATCGTTTGACTAAAAAGAGACTTACCAGACGCAGATGCGCCAGCTATGGCTATAATAGTTCGTGTCACTAAAGTTCACACCCAGCAGTTGTTTATGTTGGAAGATCACAATAGCAAAAAAGACACGATTAATCTCTTTTGCCTCGCTTAATGAGCAAATTTAACGGGTTTGGCGGACTCAAAACAGGACTTATGTCCGCTGAAGGCAATTGATTGAAATTTGCAAGATCGCAACTTTTCGTGAATTTTGTGACTATTTTATGACAGCGGACTTATGTCCTGTACGATTTTTTTAACCAAACATAAAGTAACCAACGCTTACGGTAACCATGTATTTAAGAATAAATAACAGCCTAAGCAGTATAGAGAGGTATCTATGGCAAGAGCAATCATATTAATGGCGGATAGCCTAGGCATTGGCGCAGCACCAGACGCAGAACAGTTTGGTGACCTAGGTGCTAATACTCTCGCACATTTATTGCAGGCATATAGTGAAGAAAAAGGTGAAGCACTCGATTTACCTAATCTTTCTAAACTAGGTCTAATCGCAGCATGTGAGGCTGCGGGTAAAGAAACCTGCATCGTTGCACAAAATATTGAGCCAAGTGCAGCTTGGGGATATGCAAAAGAATTATCAAGTGGTAAAGACACACCGTCTGGCCACTGGGAAATGGCAGGGGTACCTGTATTGTTTGATTGGGGTTACTTTCCAAATACTAACCCATGTTTCCCGCAAGAGTTTATAGATGAGTTGTGCAAGCGTGCGGAAATCCCAGGTATTTTAGGGAACTGTTACGCGTCGGGCACCACTATTTTAGAACAGCTGGGTGAAGAACATATGCAAACTGGTAAGCCAATTTGCTATACCTCAGTTGATAGCGTCTTTCAAATAGCCGCTCATGAGCAATCTTTTGGCCTTGACAAGCTTTATCAAGTATGTGAAATCGCACGGGCACTGCTTGATGAAATGAATATAGGACGAGTGATTGCGCGGCCATTTATAGGCACGTCAAGTGCCGACTTTATTCGTACCGGTAACCGTAGAGATTACTCCGTGTTACCACCTTCGCCAACAGTGTTGGATAAGCTAGCCAACGACGGCGGCGAAGTAATTAGCATTGGTAAAATTGCAGATATCTACGCACATCAAGGGATAACGCAAAAGCATAAAGCCCCTGGTTTGTTGAATCTACTAGCAAAAACAAGCGAAGTGATGGACTCTGCACCGGAGCACAGCCTTATTTTCACCAACTTAGTCGATTTCGACGAAAAGTTTGGTCATCGCAGGAATGCAGTAGGTTACGCTGAAGCATTAGCTCAGTTTGATGCTTTTTTACCAGAGATTATTGCCAAATTAAAAGCAGATGATTTGCTTTTAATTACCGCCGATCACGGTTGTGACCCAACAGCTGAAGGCACAGATCATACGCGTGAATACGTGCCTGTATTGGCATATACACCGGGTATGAACAATACTCCATTAGGAGAGAGACAAAGTTTTGCTGACATAGGTCAAACGCTTGCCCAGTGGTTTGATTTAGACGCAACACAGTACGGTGAAGGCTTTAAGGCCGAAATAAAAGCCTAACTAAAGGAAACAATATGAGCACTCCACACATTAGCGCAAAGCCAGGTGATTTTGCAGAAACGGTATTAATGCCGGGCGATCCATTAAGAGCAAAATACATTGCAGAAAACTTCTTGGAAGATGCTCGTCAGGTAACTGACGTTCGCAACATGTTTGGTTTTACAGGTACTTATAATGGTAAGCCAGTCAGCATCATGGGCTCAGGCATGGGCATTCCGTCTATGTCAATTTACGCACGTGAGCTTATAGTTAGCTTCGGCGTTAAGAACCTTATCCGTATCGGTACATGTGGTGGAATTAGCCAAGACATTAAGATCCGCGATGTTATTTTTGCCCAAGGCGCAAGTACAGATTCAAACGTGAACCGTGCTCGCGTACGTGGCTATGATTTTGCTGCTATCTCTGATTTTGGTCTTTTGGAAAATGGTGTAAATGCCGCGCGTCGTTTAGGTATTGATGCAAAAATTGGTAATGTATTCACGACAGATACTTTCTATCAAGCGGATAGCGAATTTTACAAAGAATTAGACAAGCTAGGTGTAATGGCTGTTGATATGGAAACGGCGGGCCTATATGGTGTTGCAGCTGAGTATGGTGCAAAAGCAATGGCATTATTCACTGTAAGTGATCATGTTATTACTGGTGAAGCAACACCACCTGAAGAACGTCAAAGTACGTTCAATGAAATGGTAAAAATTGCGCTAGAGTCAATTTAATACAATTTAAAAAGTTCCTTGGTAACGTAATCGCAGAGTTTTGGAGACACGCCTAAAACAAAGCGAATCACACCCAAAAAAGCCGCTCCTAGCGGCTTTTTTTTTTGAACACCATTCTTTGAAGCATTGAAAATTAGCTCGCACAAGATAAAGGTGGTAGAGTTTTAAGCAAGCGACTTTGTTTTATACCAATTGGCCTTAATGCTAACTAAATTTAGAAGAGTAAGCCTGACGCTAACTAGGTTAAAAATTTCTTCTTTAGAGCAATTAATACCAATTAGGCTTAATACTTGCTCAATTCGAAGGAGTAAATCTGACGCTAACAGCGTTAAAAATTTCTTATTTAGATCAACTAAATAGCAAAACGTATGCCTTGCCTACATGGATGCGCAGGTACCTTAGCGATAGCAGGACGCGGTAGCGGAGGTATCGACAAGATTTTCGCGCCTCATAATAGACCACTTAATAAAGATAATTAGTATAAATTGGTTTGAGTTAGGAGTAATGACGATGCTCGCTATAGTTCTTTTTACTTTGATGATAAATAGTGGGGTTGGGCTGGACTGGGTTAGCCTTAACTCGCTAGTTAAAAATAAACCAGATGAAGCAATACAAGCATACCAAATTGCACTTTCGCGAGACGATCTCACTCTACGTGACTACTATCGGCTTCATAGCCTTGCCATTCGTGCGGGGGCAATTACATTTAATAATTCAGTGTTGTTAGCGGCACTGGAAGCGCTAAAAAATAAAGATTTTGATGCACTCATCGAGGAAAGTAAAGTCAAACTACTCGCCAATATTGGTGTTGCTTATCGCTATCGAGAACAAAATCAACAGGCCATTTGGCACTATCGGTGCGCAATGAATGAGGCGACTAGTTCGCAGTACAAAGCGGCACTTAAAGTGAATATTGCCATTGCCTATACGCGAATCAATCAGCCTTCCCTTGGTTATAGCTTGCTTAAAAACATAGAAAAAAGATTCCTTCCAGATTACATGCGGGCAGGACTTGCAACTGCACTTGGGAATATTACGTTTGCACTAGGTGAGTCTGAAGAGGCGCTACGCTATTTTCAAGAAGCAGCAAAACAATATCGAGATGATGAAAATTATAAAGCAATGAGGCAAGTAAGTGTAAACAGCCTCGGAATACACCTCTTAAATGAAGACTTTGCTAGCTATCACAAAGTTTTGGCAGAAGTTGAGCTAGATGATGAGTTGATGAGCGCCAAGCAGCACTACTTATCTTGGCTTACAGAGTTAGAGCGCCTATTAAAGCAAGGTAGCAATAAACCAAATTTGAATACGCCAGATATTATGAAAGCTTATGCGTTGGGTGCTGCAAAAGAGGATTATGCAGCGATGGTCAATGCCCATATTGATAAGTTTTCTCTCTCAATACCTAAAGTCGATGCACAGATTGTGGTTAAGGAGCCATTACCAATTGAACTGGGCAAGCCGTGGTGTTTAAACCTTTGACAAACGCCTGTTTTTTGCCATGGTTATGTTATTGCTTTTTATTGGTGAATAGCTACTTTTGGAGAAATCATGTCACAGTGGGTAAAAGGAGAGGTGATCGACATTGTTCATTGGACACAAACGCTTTTTAGTATTCGATTTAGAGCAGATATCGCGCCTTTTAAGGCCGGTCAGTACACTAAGCTGAGTTTAGTTGAACACGGCGCTCGAACGTCCAGAGCCTACTCTTTTGTGAACTCTCCATCAGAATCAACTCATGAAGTTCTGGTTGTAAGGGTACCTGAAGGCAACCTGTCCCCTGCGTTACATCAGCTCAAAGCTGGGGACTTCATTGAGGTCTCTCATAAGGCCAATGGATTTTTTACCCTAGATGAATTACCGCCATGCGATACACTATGGATGATCTGCACAGGTACAGCCATTGGACCATTTTTGTCTATGTTGGATGACGGTGAAATATGGCAACGGGTAAAACAGGTGCACCTCATTCATGGCGTTAGACTCAATGCTGACTTGTGCTACCGAGCAAAACTAGAGCAACTGCAAGCGCAAAGAGGTGAGTTTACTTATATCCCTTTAGTAACGCGAGAGCAACCTGAAGTGGGTTATCAGGGACGAGTTACGGAGCTTGTGGAAAACAAGCAATTATTAGCGCATTTTGGTTATTTACACTTCCCAGACAAAAGCCATTTTATGCTGTGCGGTAATCCCGATATGGTAAAACAACTCAGTGCTCAGTTACAGAAGATGGGTTTTGAACGTCATAGGCGGGCAAAGCCCGGTCAGATCACTGTTGAGCAATACTGGTAATAGCAATGCAGACTAGGTTTATCTTTTTGGTATATCTGACACTGGTATCTTGTAGCGTTATTGCCGTACCAAAAGTCATCAAAGTCGTAGATGCAGCGAAAGAGAATGGAACGCCCCAGAATCAATACTTTCTGTCGGTTTTACGCTTGGCCCTAGATAAATCACAGCCTGTAGCTATCCCAATTGCATTTGGCAGTTTTGGTATTAGGGTATTGGTCAAAAATGTCGCTGATAAGGCCAAGCTAAATACACATTTGTCCTTATCGGAGTTGCAAAAGTTCAAGGTCTTATTAGGTAAAGACTGGTCTGATGTTGAGATTTTCGAAAAGTCAGGTTTTACAGTCGAAACGTGTATGGATGGCCTCACCTGCTATCGAGTGCTTACAAATAGTACCGGCAGGGTCTTCCGAGGGGAATAATTGAAGTAATACCCGAAATAAGGTCTTTTGGAGATCAACGACTTAGCTACAATGGAAAGAATCTATTGCTCTACCCGTTTACAGTGTACTTCTACGTCAATAAGGAAGATAACAGCCTTCACCGTCGCTTGGAATACGGCTTAACCCAAGCGCTTAAAGATGGCTCATTAGCTGCACTTTTCTATGAAAGTAGCTTGATGGATGAACTAAAAAAGCACTTTAATCTGCAAAGTGCTTCGGTCCATCAAATAGGTAATCCTTTGATCAAGTCAAAAAAGCAGCTCGAGACAGTGACTCAATTACAAACTGAGCTGCTAAAACACCTTAACTATTCACCAGCTCGTTAAAGCTTTGGTTGTCTGCAAGGCTAGCAAAAGCTGGTTCATGTTGTAACTCATTCTTTAAGTTCGGTGCATACTCAAGCGCCATACGAATATCAGCCATTGCATCTGCATGTTGATAGAGCATGGCGTATGCACAAGCCCGTTGCCAGTAGGCATAGCCGTAATCGCTGTCGATTTCTAATGCCTGATTACATAGGTCGATAGCGGTGTTAGTTTGCCCAAGCTCCAATAGCGCATCGGCTTTGTAAGCAATAGCCTCAACATCTTCGGGCTTACGGTTGAGGATCTCATCGTAAATTTCAATCTTAGAATTCATATCACTTTCTAGGTTTGCTCGCATCCAAAGTGAGTGTACTTCGTTGGTGATTGAAATTTTCTTTTGATTATTGAGGATCTCCTCAGAGCGCTCACGTAGCTTTTCTTCTAATACTTGTAGGCGCTTTTCGTATTCATCGGTAATAGTACCTACACGCTGACTAACAATATCTTCAACTTTACTTTTTATGTCTCTAAATGATGACCATCCAACGACTACTAAAATTGAAGCAGCTGCGGTTATAAGAAAGAGCACGTTATTAATGGTGTCGGTGGTATAAGTGATAGCACGATCAGCGGTATCTAATTGTGAATGGCTGATTTTTTTTTCAATGTCAGCTCTAAGACGCATTTGATCTTCTCTTACCGCTTTTAGCTCATCAAGGATGTAACGCTCGATTAATGGACGGTACATGGGTTCTTGTAATTGGCTTAAAGTCTGTTGTTGTTGGTTTTCTGATGGCTTGTTCTGTGAGGACTGTTCTGAAGCTGAAGAAGTTAAACTAAAAGCGGCAAGAAAAATAAATAGTACTATGCTTTTCATATTAATAATCTAAAAATTATATTTTGCAATATGGTGCATGAGTTAAATAGGAATTGCAAAAGCTTAACTGAGAAAGCCGCTTGGCGTTGTCCTTTTTTTGTAATGTGGCCTTTATTGCTGATATTACTATTAAGTGGTGTAAGTTATGCCAACACTTTGCTTGTGGTGACTGAGGAATGGCGTCCCTACAACTATACCAATGATGAGGGAGTCATTGTTGGTAGAGCGACCGACAAAGTACGAGAAGTGCTGTCGATGGCAGGGGTTAACTATGAAATAAAAAGCTTTCCGTGGATCCGCGCAATGGAGACGGCAAAGAGTAGGCCGAACACCTTGATTTATACCATCTACCGCACGACGCAGCGTGAGGAAGACTACGAATGGGCGTGTCCCTTGATCCGTCCCGTACCAATGTACTTTTTTAAACTGAAATCAAGAAAGGATATTAAGGTTACTCAACTTGAAGACGCGAAAAACTACACTTCGGCAGTGGTCAAGGGCAGTATTTATCATGAATTTTTGCTTAAAAATGGCTTTGTAGCTGGTAAACATTTGATAGTTTCAGCGGAGCCTACTAGTTTTTACAAGCCATTCTTTAGAGGGCGTATCGATCTTGTTATGTCAACGGAGTACTTGATGGGGGAGGCGCTTGCTGCCGCTGACATGGAATACGAAGATGTTGAACTGTTAGTAGAAGTGACAAAAGCGAATCAACAACGCGGCTGTATGGCTTTTAATAAACAAACCGATCCGCAGATAATTAAAAAAGTTCGAAGGGCATTGGCTGAGCATAATAATAACTTTGTTGGTCCATAGCTGTTACCTTTGTTATTTGCAGCCAACTTATGAGTTATGTGCTGTATTTTTTATTGAAGTTTAAAAACCTTGCCTCCGTTTAATAGATGATGAAATGAGGTGCAGCTTAAACGAATCAAGTTGGGGGTGCTGAATAGTTATGAATATTGTTAAAACCATCTCAAAGCCTGAAAATGCCAAAGCCTTGGTCGTCTTAGTTGGATTGATAATGCTTGGCCGGTCTTTTTATTATTTTCTGATTGATGACTCGAACCTGATCATTTGTACGAGGCTTCAATGTATGCAGCCACAAGCTTCGATTTTACAAGTATTTAGAGTGGAAATACCAATGTTCGTTATGACCATTATCTGGCCTATCGTATTTGCTGCGCTGAACTTAATAAATGACAAAGTACGTATCGCTCATCAAATGTTTTACACAATAATAGGTATACACTTTCTATCTTGTTTATTAGCTGCCGCTACTGTGTATAGGTTTGGAAATATTGGTGAAGGGGTTTACCTGGATGACACTTTTAGTTCTGTTGTTGCAGTGGTAACGCTAACGCTATTGTCTTCAAGCTGTGCGATATATTTATTCAGGAAGAAACTTCGTTTATTTGAGTGACGGAGGGTAATACCAAAAAAGAGAACCGCGCACCATTGGTGCGCGTATTCAGTGCCATCGTGAAGGGGGGTTATCCTAATAGCCCGAGGGCTGTTCAAACCCTTCATGATAGTAAACGAAGAGTGACAGAAAAAAGATCAATTATTTTTTAAATTTTTGCAGCTTGTTGAACTACTATTGCGTGACGCTTTGCTAGACGTTGATGATTTTTGTCGTAGCCACCGCCAATTACGGTGCTACGGGAATACCATGTTTATGGCACAACCCTAAAACCAGCGCATCTCGCTTTGCAATGCCAAGCCAAGATATTTCGAGTTTTCCAAGGCTATCTCCTTGCCAAACATCGACCCCTGCATCATAAAAAACAATATCAGGGTTAAGGTCCAGCAGCAAAGACTCTAGCGTGTTCGCTACGATATCGAGGTAGCGGCTATCTGTTAAACCAATATCTAACCCTATATCTAAGTCACTTTGGTGTTTACGAAATGGAAAATTCTTTTCACAGTGAATTGAGCAGGTGAATACGTACGGGTTGTGCTTCAGCATAGCTGCTGTGCCATCGCCTTGGTGAACATCTAAATCAAAAATGAGTGCATTGGTGATCTTTTGTGTGTTGATAAGCTCTGTTGCGGCAAAAGCAAGGTCATTTACCATACAAAAGCCAGAACCAAAATCGAAATGTGCGTGATGTGTGCCTCCTGCAAGATGGCAAGCTGTACCGTATTGCAATGCTAACTCTGCTGTTTTCAGTGTGCCAAGTGGCGCAGTAAAGGTACGTGCCATCAGTGCATCTGACCACGGTAAGCCAATTCTTCGCATTGCCTTTGGGTCAAGTCGATTATGCCACAAGTCCCAAAGGTACTGTTCACAATGCACCAACTCAAGAGGCGATGGCGAGCCAAGCTCTGGCTCATAGACATTATTTTGTATTAGCCCTAGTGTCTTGAGCTCTTGATATAGACGTGCAAACTTACTCATCACAAAGCGATGTTGCGGATCAAAGTTAAATGAGTAATTGGGGTGGTAAACCAGCGGTAAGTTTGGGTTGTTCAAAAAAAGCTCAGGAAAAGTTACAAATAGGTATGTTAACCATTGTATTAGCGAACGGCGCTATTTTGAAGCATGGGAAGACACAAATCGTATGGACTGACATACTGCCACGTCTTCGTACTGTCCGTTTGAGTAAGCAAATAGAAGCATAGTTACCTCACTCTAGTTAGTAATTCTCCTCTCCAAATCCCAGCTCTTTTGCTTTTAATGTTGCTTGTGTCCGGTCTCGAACTTGCAACTTTGATAGCAAACAAGATACGGAGTTTCGGATAGTACCTTCCGCTTTATATAAGGTGTTGGCTATTTCTTTATTAGAATAGCCTTTGGCAATTAGCTGTAATATATCTCGCTCGCGGGTGGTCAGTTTGTCTAACGTGAGATCTGGCTTTTCCATTGTCTCAGCCAACTCTTCTTGAACAATAATCTCACCTTGATGAACTTGTCGGACAGCGGCGATTAACTCTTCTAATTCTATATCTTTGAGTAAACAGCCTTTGGCGCCAAGCGCCATAGCTTGTTTCAGCTTGGTAGTGTCATTAAACGTGGTGAGAATAATCACTTTAAAATTCACGTTGAAATTATCTAATGCGCTCAGTACATCAACACCATCTAAAGTAGGCATGCGCATATCCAAAAGAACAATATCGGTACTGATCTTATGCTGTCGTACTAGCTGTAAAAACTCGTCGCCACTGCCGCAGTGACCTGCACACACGATGTTATCACTAAGTGACAGCAATGCTCGCATTCCCTGTCTTACAAGCGCTTGGTCGTCGACCAGGTACACCGAAATTTTAGTCATTAGTCGCCCCAAATTGGATAGTTAATGTGACACCTTGTTTGGTTACAACCAACAGGCTGCCACCAAGCTCTTCAATCCGCTCTTGCATACCGACTAATCCATTACCAAAACGTATACTGTTAAGTGTGATACCATTATCACTGATCTTTATGGTTAACCCATTGTGGTTATATACGGCCACCTGCATTTTGTCAGCTTTTGCATGTTTTAATGTATTGGTAATCGCTTCTTGGCAGCACTTTAAAACACAGTTTGCATAACTCAGCTTTTCAAGTAATGGATGATGTTCGTAATCAAGTTCGATGTTCAATCTAGGTATAGATTCAGTTAGTTTGATGAGGGCATCGTATAAATCTATATGCTCATTGCTACGTTTATCACTTACTAGGTCACGAATACACGTAAGTGTCTCTCTGGCTTGCTGGTAACAACTATCAAGCAACTCGTTCAGCGGCTGCGCAGCGGTTCGACGTGCAACGTCTAAGTTGACAATGAGGCTGGTAATTTGGTGTCCAACATCGTCATGTAACTCACGCGCAAGTTGTAACCTTTCTTGCTTAGCAATACTTTGGCTGAGTAGAGACTGGGTTGCAGAAAGCTGACTATGCGCCAGTTGTAGCGCTTCTTTAGCCTCTTGCTCTTTTTGCATTCGCTTGCACACAACAAAAGCAAAAAGTTGAAAGCATGCAAACAACACGGCATTTAAGTATTCAAATCCATTGTGCCAAAAGAAGTGCTGCGAAACGACGTAAAAGCACGATGTAAATATAATGTAGCTAAGTGCAAAGCTAAGGGGCACATAGAATGCCAGTATACCGACAACTTTTACATTATAAATGAGATGGATGGCAGCAGGCGAAGTGATACTGATAGACTGGATCAGTATTGCAAGTACAACGAGCATTGCATATCTTGCCTTATATCCATAGTGCTTTTCAGATTCGTTGATACATAATAATACCAATAGCAGTATTGCGATATGCTGAAACCAAGGCAGCCACTGAACACTTTGCTTTACATACGTTAAGCTCGGTATAGCAACCGCTAGCCACGTGACAAGCGTTGTTATTAGCCAAGAAGTTGGGTAGCGAAAAAAGCCAGGCATCTAGTTACTCCTACCCAACAGCTGTTATTGGGTATCGTTATTCCTTTATCACTCAATAAATTATCCTATCAAATAAATATGACGCTGTGATGATGACGAATGTCACAACTTTTACCTTATGAATAAAATTGCAATATTTGTGACATCCCTAATCCTGCTCTATCTTTATGTAATAATCTTTTCATAATTAGGGATACGTGCGATGAAAAGTGTCAAAGCAAAACTGATCATAGCAGTCACGGTTGGGTTAGCGGTGATGTTAGTCGGGGCCATGATTACCGTTTTTACGATGAAACAGGTTTCCGAGCAATATGATGAACTTATCGACAATGAGTTGACGGCCAGAGAGCAGATTAATTTAGTGCTGGATGACTTTAAAACTCAAGTACAAGAATGGAAAAATGTACTAATTCGAGGTAGTGATCCTGCTTTATTAGATAAATATTGGACAAGATTTGAAGCGAAAGAGCGTAACGTTCAGTCACAGGTGGACACAATTTTATCGCGCTACACATTGCCACAGTCTCTTCAAGATAAGCTTAAAAGCTACCAAGAGGAGCATCTCATATTAGGACAAAAGTATCGTGAGTCTTTTGCTGTATTTAAACAATCAGGGTTTGATACTCAACTAGCAGATCGCCTTGTTCAAGGAATTGACAGAAAAGCAAGTGCTCACTTACTTGAAATAAACAAACAGATCAACACCCTTGTTGAAGAACGTACAGCCGTGACTGTAGCGACGAAGCATCAGGTGATCCTGTTAAGCACGATCGGCTCTATTATAAGCGCATTGCTGACTTTAGCGCTGTTGACATGGTATATGCAGCGTTTAATTACGCGACCAATTCATCATGCTTCTGTTGTTGCTAAAGCTATTGCACAGGGACGACTCGACAATGAGGTTGAAGTTCACAGTGACGACGAAATTGGTAACTTACTACTCAACCTGCGGCAAATGCAAACTAACCTACTTGACGCGACTAAAAAACTAGAATTACAAGCTCGAGAAAATCAAAGGATCCGTTATGCGCTCGACAATGTAGCTGCTCCAGTGATGTTATGTGATGACCACAATCAAGTTATTTATGTAAACCGTCAATGTGAGGCTTTATTCCAGCGCTATCAAGCACAACTAGAGTTACCACCGCAAGTAGTACACAGCGCGATTCCCAGTGCATTACTCCATAGCTCAGATGCCCTTGCGCAAGCCGCCGGGTCGCTGGTAAAGCAACTGGAGTGGGAATGGTGTGTTGACACCGTCATTATTGCAGCGACGGCCAACCCGGTCACTGATCAAAATGGTGTGTTGCTTGGAACCGTGTTTGAATTTGCAGATTTGAGTCAAGTAAGACGCGCCGAAAAACAAGTTGAACAGCTTATTCAATCAGCATCTGATGGCAAGCTGTCTGAACGTGTGAATTTGGAAGGCTATGTCGGTTCAATGAAGCTGATTGCCAATGGTTTAAATAAACTGCTTGATGCAGTAGAGCAACCTATAAAACAAACAAAACAGCACCTCATCGCACTTTCTAAAGGAGAGATCCCTGAGCAAGTTAATACGCAATTTAAAGGCGAGTTTGCCCAGATCCATACCGCATTAGAACATGCAACGGCATCCCTATCGCTACTGATTGAAGATACGTATAGCTTGGTTGCAGCAGCAGGCAAAGGAGCCTTATCTACACGTGTTGATGAAACCAAGCATCAAGGTGAATTTAGAAAAATTATCCGTGGTGTTAATGAAACATTAGATGCGGTATCAAAGCCCGTAGCATTGACGAGTGACTACCTAGAAAGTATAGCAAATGGCCAACTTCCAGAGCTAAATAAAGCTGGCTACAAGGGCGAATTTGAGCGTATTTATCAAAGCTTGGTGCGTAGTATTGATGCGATTGAGAAAATGCTGACAGATGCAGAGAAGCTTGCAGAAGCTGCCAGCGAGGGGGATTTACATCATCGAGCAAAGGCTGATACACATCAGGGCGCTTATGCCAGCATAATTTTGGCGATGAATAAGACCTTAGACTCGATTGAAGCACCACTAACTGAGTGTATGAATGTGATGGACGGCCTGTCGCAGGGAAATTTAACACGACAAGTCGAGCAAAGTTACAGTGGAGATTTTGCCTTGCTGAAACAGTCTGTGAATACCAGTGTTGCGAATTTGGCAGATATGATCCAAAAACTGATTGCGATGGCTGAGTCGATCACTGTTTCAGTTCAGCAGATCACCACAGGTATCGAAGAGCTAAGTGAGCGTTCATCTTCACAGGCTGCTTCTATTGAAGAAACACGTGTATCTGTGGGAGAAATCACCGAAACCGTACATTCTAATGCGAGTAATGCACAATCAGCGAACCAACTTGCAATTTCGGTTAATCAACAAGCAAAACAAGGTGGAGAAGTGGTCGAAGCGACGATTGGGTCAATGGCAGAAATCACGAAAAGTGCGAGCGAAATCCTTACGGTGATAGAGGTTATTGATTCAATTGCTTTTCAAACCAATTTGTTGGCGCTTAATGCGTCTGTTGAAGCTGCAAGAGCTGGAGAAAAAGGCAAAGGGTTTGCAGTAGTAGCTGCTGAAGTGAGGAATTTAGCATTACGCAGCGCAAGTGCCTCAAAAGACATTTCAAAGCTTTTGAGCGATAGTACCAGCAAGGTGAAGCAAGGCTCGAAATTGGCTTCAGAGTCAGGCAAAACCTTGAAAACAATAGTTGAAAATGTCTATGGTTTAGCCTCACAAGTGCAAACAATAGCAGAAGCTTGTGATACACAATCTTCTGGCATTGAGCAAATCAACCTTGCAATTAAGCAAATTGATGGCATTACACAGCAAAATACTACATTGGTTGAGATGACCAACGCCTCAGGACTTTCTTTACTGAGTAAAGCGAATGAGCTTCGCGATATGGTTGAGCAATTTGATATTGGGAAATCCAAAACCGAATTAATAAAATGTGTGGGCTAACAAGACCTTATACCAATTTGACTTAATACTTGCTCAATTTGAAGGAGGAAATTTGACGCTAACAGCGTTAAAAATTTCTTATTT